>JACPUD010000146.1 GCA_016192435.1 Rhodocyclales bacterium
GCCGTGTCGTCAGCGCCGACTTTTCACGCCGCCGCATTACTGCGCTTGCACCCGGCCCCACTCGCGCTCGAAGACGCGCACCAGGTTCTGGTTGTCGAGCCGGTTGGGCTCGGCGGCGATGCGCGCCATGTCGATGGGGAAGTGGAACAGCGCCGGCAGCGCGTCGGGCGTGATGAAGCGGGTCGGCACCGGAATGCTTGCGGGTGCTTGATAGGCGCGTTTGCCGGCGAGGATGAAGCCCCATTCGCCGAAGCTCGGCACCAGCGCGTGATAGGGCGCGGTCTGCCAGCCGGCGGCTTCCAGCGTGGCGACCACGGTCCAGAAACTCTCGCGGGCGTAAAGCGGCGAAGTGGCCTGCACCACGATGCGGCCGGTCTCCGCCACATGCTGTTTGAGCAGGCGGTAGAAGGCCGTCGAGTAGAGCTTGCCCAGGCTGTGGTTGGACGGATCGGGGAAATCGGCGACGACGAAATCGAAAATCTCCGACGAAGCTTCCAGCCATTGCAAAGCATCGGCGTTGATGATCCTGAGCTTCGCCGAGCCCAGCGCGCCGCCGTTCAATTCGCGCAGCAAGGGCGATTGCGCGAACAGTTCCGTCATGCGCGGATCGAGATCGACCAGGGTGATGCTCTCCACCTGAGGGTACTTGAGGATCTCGCGCACCGCCATGCCGTCGCCGCCGCCGAGTACCAGGATCCTGCGCGCGCCGGGCAGCGCGGCCATTCCCGGATGCACCAGCGCCTCGTGGTAGCGGTATTCGTCGCGCGAGGAAAACTGCAGGTTGTGGTTGAGGTAAAGCCGGGTCTCGTCGCGCCAGCGTGTGACGACGATGCGCTGGTAGGGACTGGACTCGGCGTGCACGATGTCCTCGTTGTAGAGATTGGCCTCGGCCAGGCCGACGAAAGTACCGGCGAAACCGAAGCCCAGCGCGAGCAGCGCGATCACAGCGCCGCACTGCGCGCGCAGCACGGCCAGCGGCCCGATCTGGGCGCGGAACAGCCACAGCGCCCAGGCGGCGACCAGGGCATTGAGCAAGCCGAACAGCAGAGCGCTCCTGACCAGGCCCAGGTGCGGCGCCAGCAGCAGCGGGAACAGCACCGACACCGCCAGCGCGCCGATGTAGTCGAAGGTCAGCACCTGTGCGACCAGATCCTTGAAGGCCACCTCGCGCTTGAGGATGCGCATGATCAGCGGGATTTCCAGCCCGACCAGGATGCCGATCAGCAGCACCAGGCCGTAGAGCGCGAAGCGGAAGGGCCCGGCGTGCAGCGTGAACAGGAGGAACAGCAGGCCCGCCGAAAGGCCGCCGAGCAGGCCGACCAGCAGCTCGATCTGGATGAAGCGCACCAGCAGCCCGGACACGGCGCCGCCGGCCACGTGCTTGGAGAGCCAGGAGCCGATGCCCATGGCGAACAGATAGACGCCGATCACCGTGGAAAACTGCATCACCGAATCGCCCAGCAGATAGCTCGCCAGGGCGCCGGCGATCAGCTCGTAGGCCAGCCCGCAGGAGGCGACGATGAAGACGGAAACCAGCAGGGGACGCTGCATCAGGGCATGGCTACTTGTGGAAGGCGCGCGCGGCGTTGGCCGAGCGCATGGGCTGGGCCTGGGCGTCGTCGGAGAACAGGCTCCAGCCGCGGTACTGGCCGTAATTGAACAGCGTGAAGGCGGCCAGGCTGAGGACCATCGCTATGCGTTGCATCAATCCTCGCCCCCGTCATCGCCGTCGTCGCCGCTGGCAAGAAAATCCGAATTCTTCAAGCGCTCCTGCTCGAAGGCGTTGACCCGGTAGCGGCTGAGCAGCGGCAGCAGGCCGAGGAAGACCAGCAGCAGGAAGAAATTGCTCCAGGCCGCCTGGTCGCGGATCACCTTGATGCGGTCGGCGACGCTGACCGGCTTCTCGGTGGAGATTTCCGGGTCGATGACGAAGTAATAGCTGCCTGCCGGCAGGTCGCGGAACACCAGTTCGCGCGTGCGGTCGCCCTCGCTCCAGCTTTCGCCGCCGTCCGAGCCGTGCCAGTAGGCGATTTCGGTCTGGGCCGCCCAGGCCTTGCCGCTGCCCTTTTCGATCAGGGTCAGGCCGAGTCCGAGCCAGTTGTTGTCGAGATTGGTGTCGTGGCGCAGCACCAGATTGCGCGCCGGCCGGTCGAGCTGGAAAGTCTGCGTGGTCACCGGTTCGTCCCGCCCAGGCGAGAACACCAGGCGCTGGTCCACCAGCGTGCTGCCGCCGAGGACGAAAAACCACAGGAACTGGGCGATCACCGCGAGCAGCGCGAACTTCCAGACCATGCGCCAGACGCGGCGATGACTCTCGCCGTGGGGATTGGGCTGGTTGATGCCGGCGCCGACCGGCGCCGGCAGCGGCGCTTTCAGCTTGAAGGCCGCGGCGACTTCGTCGGGCGGCAGGTAGTCGCCGAGCGACCAGGTGGTCTCGTTACGGCTGGTCTCGCGACTGAGCATTTTCGGCGGCGCGATGAAGTCGGTGGTCTCCCAGGTTTCGCCGAGCTCGATCTTCCAGGTGAATTCGCCGATGACATAGCGGGTGACCGCCGACCCGGCCGAATAGCGGAAATAGGTGTCGCCGCCATGGGCCACGGTCGGCTGGCCGGTGCTGTAGCGCGGCGGCTTGGCGACCGGGCTCACCCAGTTCCAGTGGCCGTCCGCTTCGACCAGCCAGCGAAAGCCCTCCTCCGCGTGGTGCAGCAGGTATTCCTGCCACGGGTAGTCGACGCCTTCGGCTGTTATGACGCGTTGCTGGAAGCCGATCACGGTCCAGTCGCGGCCGAGGAAGCGGCCGACGCTGCCGAGCGAGATCAGCGGCGCGATGCGCGTCGCGGCTGCGGCTTTTTGCAGGATGGCCAGGCTATCGTTGGCGGCGTCGAGCACTGTGAGGCAGGACGGACAGGCCACGCTTTGCACCGCCTTGTCGTGGATCGCGATGGCGCCGCCGCAGGCCGGGCATTGCAGGGCCTTGACCGCTCCGGCCGGTTTCGCCGCCGCCTGCTCGCCGCGCAGATTGGCGAAATGAAAGCTGGCGAACGGCAGGGTTTCGCCGACGAAGACCAGTGGCGGCATTTCCGAATAGTCGATGCTGGCGAAGGCGCCCGATGCGTCGGTCGCCCGCAAGTCGACCAGTTGCGCCGGGTAGCCGGCGCCGAAGGCGAAGGGCAGTTCGCCCTCGCCCGAAATGCACATGGCCTCCTCGATGTCGGTGACGACGAAGTCGCGGCCGGCCAGCTTCAGTTCGTCGTTCGGCATCAGTGCGGCGAACTCGGGCAGCGGCGCGGCGGGTGGCGTGAGGAAGGAGATCAGGTATTCGCCGCCGGCGTCGGAGAGCCAGCCGCCGCGCTGGTCGTCGAACAGCAGATACCACTCGTTCCAGATGCCGGCTTCGTAGCGCAACTGGATGCGCCCGACCACCGCGAAATGCACGCCGCGATGCTGGCCTTCGCTGCCCAGGCGCAGCGGCGAGGCGTCTTCGAGCAGGTCGGCCATGCGGCCGAGGCTTTCCAGGTCGCCGCCATGGCGCACCAGGGTGCTGCGGCAGAATTCGCAGACGCCGTGGAAGGACGCCGAGGACTTGAAGACGACCGGTGCGCCGCAGGACGGGCAGTTGGCGCTGAAGGGCATGGCCCGATTCCGCAGGATCGGACGTCAGCCCAATTTCTTCAGCAGTTCCGCCTTTTTCGCATCGAACTCGGCTTGCGAGAGCATGCCCTTGCCGACCAGGCCGTGCAGCTTTTCTATGGTGGCGACGATCTCGTCGGCCGCGACCGCGGCCGCAGGAGTTGGCGCTGGCGCTACGGCGGCCGGGGCCGCAGCGGCCGGATTGAGCGACTGCGCCATCGAGGCCGCGACCTGTTGGCCGACGCCGAAGCCGACGCCGACGCCGGCGCCCAGCCCGGCCAGGCCGCCTTCGTTCGCCGCCGCGAGCGGGATCGCCTCGGCGGTCTGGAACTGGGTGTAGGCCTGCATGCCGCCCATGATGTTCACGCCGATGCGCTTGTCGAGCATGGCCTGCAGTTCCTCGGGCAGCGAGATGTTCTGCACGTTGAGGCTGTCGAGCGCGAGGCCGTAGCTCTGGAACATCGGTTCCATCTTGGCGCGCAAGGCATTGCCGAACTCGACCTGGTTCGAGGCCATGTCGATGAAGGCGACGCCGGATTCGCCGAAGATGTCGGAAATGTGGCCGACGAGGGTGTTGCGCAACTGGCCTTCGAGCTGTTCCGCGCCGTAGCTGTCGAGTGTGCCCGAGATCGTGGTGTGGAAGGCCTTGGGGTCGACCAGGTGGAAGGCGTAGATGCCGAAGGCGCGCAGCCGCACCATGCCGAATTCCTTGTCGCGGATGGTGACCGGGTTCGGCGTGCCCCACTTGCGGTCGATCTTCTGGCGCGTGGAAAAGAAGTACACGTCGGACTTGAAGGGCGACTCGAACAGCTTGTCCCAGTTCTTCAGGTAGGTCAGCACCGGCAGCGTCTGCGTGGTCAGCTTGTACATGCCGGGGCCGAACACGTCGGCCACCACGCCCTCATTGACGAACACCGCCATCTGCGATTCGCGCACCGTCAGGCTGGCGCCGTGCTGGATTTCGAACTCGGCCATGGGGAAACGCCAGGCCATGGTCTCGCCATCGTCCTCGGTCCATTGGATGATGTCGATGAATTGTTTCTTGATGAAGTCCATGAGTGCCATGAGTGTCTCCCTTCGCGTTTCAATAAGTCATGCAGGCGGCATTGATCAGGCCGATCGTCAAGGACAGCGTGGCGACGAAGCCGGCGGGCGCCACGCGCCCGGCGGCGATGTCTTCCCGCAGCGTCGGCAGCGCCACGCGCGCCACGCCCCAGGCCAGCAGTTGCACGATGCCGGCGATCACGCCCCACACCGCGAGGTCCGCCAGCGTGTCGCTGTGGGCGATGACGTTGGCAATGGGCAGGGCAAAGCCGAGGATGGCGCCGGACAGCGAAATCGCCGCCGCCTTGTTGTTGTTGCGGATCAGGTGGATCTCGTCGTAGGGCGTGACATAGAGGTAGATCGCGACGAAAGCGGCCAGCAGCACGATGGCGGCGCCGAGGTAGGCGAGGAAATTCGGCAGCGTGGCGAGAAAGTGGGCGGGCATGAAAGGCCTCCAATCGGTATGGCATTGTCTGTCAGGAGTCCCGCGCGATCAAGGGGCGGCCTACCCGGTACCACGGTGCCCGAGGCGCCGGGCTTGATGCAGACCGCGGCAGCGCCGGCCGCCGCAGTCGGCGAGGGTACGCTCAGCGCTGGTATTGCGGTGCGGCTAGCGACCCGCCCACCCGCAGGCTTGTCGTGCGTCGTTCGCCGGTGGTCTGGACTTCGATATTGACGCGGCCATTCACTGCGCGACTGGCGTCGACGCTCAGCGTAGCCTGGGCCTTCAGGTCTCGGGCGACCAGGTTCAGACCCGAGAATTCGATGCGCTGCGAATCCGAAAAGAAATCCCCCTGCAGCGACTCGAAGCGGAACTGCTCGCCCAGGCCGCGGTTCTGCACCGCCTTGTCCAGGTCTATGCCGCCAAGCAATCCCCTGCCGATGCTGAAGCTGCCGCTTGTCCTCGCGCGCGCAACCAGCTCCCGGGGGCTTGCCGCCTCGGCGACGATCGCCGCGCTGCCGTTGACGCGACCTTCCGGGATCCATGCCGGCGCCAGCCGGGTGGCATCGATGAGCCGGCCCTCGAGTTTGGCGGCGGCCCGCCAGCCGCCCTGCCAACTGAGGTTGCCGTTGCCGGCGAGTTCGCCGTCGAGCAGCCTGGCCGAGAATTCCGTGACCACCAGGCTGGCCGGCATCAGGTCGGCCTTCAGCGCGATCTCGCTGAGTGGCAGGCCGGGGCCCAGGAGCCAGCGCAGATGCGTCGCGGCTAGCGTGAGCCGCCACTGGGCATCCCGCTGCATGTCCAGGTTGAGCTTGGCGGATTCGGCATCTTCGCCCTGCGCGGAAATCTTCATCAGGCGCCCGTCCCGATAGGATGCCCGGAGGTTCAGGGGCGGCATGCCCTGGGCATCGGCCGCAAACACCAGGCCGGTGGCGGTGAGCTCGCCCGACTGCAGCGACTCCGTGGCGGATGTCCGGGTCAGCAGCTCCAAAGCAATCGACGGCGGCACCTGGGGTCCGTCCAGGTGTATCGAGTCGAACCGAACCGGTGCCCCAAAAATGCCGAACCATGAGGTCCCGAGTCCGACCCGGGCGATTTTCACGACGTCCGCATCGGTGCCCAGCGTGACGTCGTCGAACCGCCATTGCGGCCCCGTCAAGATCCAGAACTTGGCGCTGGCGGCCTTCACGGGCACGCCGAACAACTCCGCGGCAGTTTTTTCGAATTCGATCCGCTTGCCGTCGAAGGAGTAGAAATTCAGCAGCGTCAGACCCAGCGCCAGCGGCAGGAGCAGTCCGAAAACCGTCGGCAGGATGACGCGGCGCCGCTTTGCGTTGCGTTGCCGGATTCTTTCCCGGATCGCCTCGCGGTCGCGTTCCTCCTGCTCCAGGCGCGCTCTATATTCCGCTTCCTCGCGCGCCTTCTTCTCGGCAATGCGGCGCAGCCTTTCCTCTTCCTCGCGCCTGGCCTTTTCCTCGGCCTCGCGCTGCGCCCGTTCTTCGGCTTCGATCCGCGCCTGCTCCTCGGCTTCGCGGCGGGCTATTTCCTCGGCTTCGCGCCGCGCCTTTTCCTCGGCTTCGCGGCGGATGCGTTCTTCTTCCTCGCGGCGCGCCCGTTCTTCGGCTTCGATCCGCGCCCGCTCCTCGGCTTCGCGACGGGCGATTTCCTCGGCCTCGCGCCGTGCCTTTTCCTCCGCTTCGCGGCGGGCTTGTTGCTCGGCTTCGCGCCTGGCCTCTTCGGCCGCCTCGCGGGCGGCTTTTTCCTGCGCCTTCAGCCGCGCCGCCTCGTCCAGCTGCTTGAGCAGTTCGCTGGTGCTGCCGTCGCGCTGTCCGCGCCTGTTGGCAAATTCGGCGCGCAGCTTCGCGGCTGCCTCATCCACTCCCTCGGCGGTCTTCCGCTTGGCCTCGCTGACGCGCTCTTCCTCCTGGAGTCGGGCGAGCTCCTCAGCCTCGCGACGGGCCTGCTCTTCGGCCTTGCGTTTGGCCTGGGCTTCGGCCTCGCGACGGGCGCGCTCCTCAGCCTCGCGACGGGCCTGCTCTTCAGCCTCGCGGCGAGCTTGCTCCTCGGCTTCGCGTCGGACCTTGGCTGCGGCCTCGTGCCGGATCTTTTCTTCAGCTTCGCGGCGCGCTTTTTCGTTGGCGGCGTGCCTGGCTCTTGCTTCGGCCTCACGCTGGGCTTTCTCCCGGATTTCACGCTGGGCCTTTTCCTTGGCTTCGCGCTGGGCCTGTTCTTCGGCCTTGCGCCGGGCTCTTGCCTCGGCTTCGCGGGCGGCTTTTTCCTCGCCTTGGCGGGCCTTGATCTGCGCCGGGCTGCTGAAGTCAAGGCTGTCCAGGCTGCCGCCATCGCCGGGTTGGTCAATCTCGAGCGAGGCCTCGGGAACGTCGCGCAGGTAGCCCTTGGCGACCAGGTCGGTCAGGGCGCTGGCGATCCATTCCCTCGCGTCCGGAACCGCTTCGGCGCATTTCGACTCGATCGAGAACAAGCCGTTGCATGCCTTCAGCACTTCGCGCAAGTCCCTGGACAGATCGCGCGTTTTCCCGCTGGCCTCGCGCAGGCCCTTGGCCGACTTGGTGTACACAACTGCCATTGGCGTCTCCATCCCGGGTTTGAACTGCGGCCCGCGATTTGCATCAGGTCCCGCGCCCAGCCGACCGCAATATTGCTGCACGGCCGCAGTTCATTTCCATGAAAGAATGCTCAGTTCAGGTCATTTGCAGAGTCTCGTCAACCACGTTGCAACGCGTCGGGCTTCGGCTAGCGGCTCGCCTCGGCGCCGACTTGCGCCAACTCGAGGCCCGCCTGCACGCAGTGCACCCGGTTGCGCCCGCTGTTTTTCGCCACATACAGACCCTGGTCCGCGATGGACAGCAGATGGTGCACATTATCGACGCCTTCGGCGAATGTTGCGATACCGAGGCTGGCGGTGAAGCCGACATTGCCGGTCCCGGCATCGACCGAAGCCCCGGCAAACGCCAGGCGTATGCGCTCGGCGACGCGGGTCGCGACCGGCAGCGTGGCCTGGACCAGGATTACCGCGAACTCCTCGCCGCCGATACGCCCCGCGATGTCCTCGTCGCGCAGTGCATGCGTGAGTTCGGACCCGACGCGGCGCAGCACCTCGTCGCCGACGGCGTGACCATAGCGGTCGTTGATCGACTTGAACAGGTCGACGTCGATCATCAGCACCGAAATCGACTGGCCGAAACGATGGGAACGCCGTATTTCTCTTTCCGCGGCCTCGAGAAAGGCGCGGCGATTGAGCAAGCCGGTCAGGTGGTCCGTGGTCGCCAGTTGTTCGAGCTTTTCCTGGTAGGTCTTGCGCTCGGAAATGTCCTCGGCCAGCAGCACAAAGCCCGTCGGTTTCGCGTCGACCAGCACCGGCACGCCGCGCACCAGCAGCACGCCGCCGCCGACGCGGGGCAGTTCCAGCGCATGGGCCTCGAAGTTGCCGATGATCTCCATGCGCCGGGCAACCTGCTCCTCGACATTGCCGGGGCCGTAGTCGCCGCGTTCGGCGAAGGTGCGCAAGACGTTGGCGAGCGGCATCTGCTTCTCGACGAAACCCGCCGGCAGGCCGAACAGCTTCTCGCTCATGCCGCTCCAATAGACGATGCGCAGATCCTTGTCCATCACCACGACGCCAAAGGGCAGGTTGTCGAGCACCGCCTGGAAATACGATGCGATGCGGCGCAGTTCGTCCTCGGCGTGTTTGCGCTGGGTCATGTCGGTGTAGGTCGACACGAAGCCGCCGTCCGACAGCGGCACGCCGCGGATTTCGAGCACCGTGCCGTCCGGGCGGGTGCGCTCGAAAACGTGAGGCAGCATTTTGCGCGCGCGCTCCAGTCCGGCCCTGACCAGATCCTCGGGATCGCCCGGCCCGTATTCGCCGCGCTGCGCGTTGTAGCGCAGCAGCCGGGTCAGGTCGGGCGGCTCGGGGGCGAACAGTTCGTCGGGGAAGTCGAGCAGCTTCTTGATCTGCGAATTCCAGGCGACAAAACGCAGATCCTTGTCCATCAGGGTCACCCCGCTGGGCAGGTTGTCGATGATGGTCTGGAACAATTGCAGGGTTTCGCTGTCGTTCAATGCCATGGTCTCCCTCCCTCTTCCGGGGCGGTCTTGATCGACGTCGTCTCCCGGTGCGCAGCCGGCACCGCGCAGGCGCAATGTAACGCTTTCTGGTGGTCCACGGGCCATTTGCGCGGCACTTTGCGGCCGCGTGTCTACCTCGACGGTGGGACCGTCGGCTCGGTGGCCGACGAGCCGGCCCTGCTGCCCGGCGTCAATGCGGTGGCGCTGAGCCAGAACTTTGCACTGCGCGAGGATACCGCGGCACTGATGCGGGCCGCCGCCGCATGAAGCGTGCGACCGCCGGTCACTTCTTTGCCCGGCTCTCCTTGCCCACCTTGATCTGGTAGATGCCATGGCAGGCGTTGCACTTCTGCAGCATCTCGCCGACCTGGGATATGGTGTGTCTGGGGTCTCCCAGGGTTTCGGCATCGAGTGCGATCAGGTCGAAGCTGGTGTGTACCCCGCCGGCGAGCATCTTGAATTCCTCGGGCAGCTTGGCCACGGTGATCGGGGGAATCTCGTTGGCGGCGCCGCTGCCCATGGTGCGGGCGGCTCGCGCCACTTCCTTCATGTCCTCGCGCGGCAGCGCGTCGGTGATGATCTGCAGCACCGCGAGGAAATTGCGCATTTCTTCGAGCACCAGATGACGCTCGGCATCGAGCAGGACCAGGGCGGCGCGCTGGTCGGCGGGCTGCTTCGGCTGGGAGGATTTCGCCGGTGCGGCGGCGAGCGCCACGCCGACCAGGCAAAGCGCGCCGATGGCAGTCGCGGTAAATTTGTGTTGTGTGGATTTCATGGTTTTGATTGTCTGCAGGTCAGGCGATCGTCGCCGTGGCACGGGCCTTCTCGCCCTTGTTGTCTTCCCAGGCGATGACCAGGCTGTCGCCGGCCTTGGCGCCCTTGACGCGAAAGCCGAGCAGCGGATTTTTGGAAATCGCCGGTCCCCACTGGGCCACCAGCACTGGCTTGTCGTTGATGCTCGCCGTCACGCTCTGGATGAAATGCGCGGGATAGGCCTGGCCGCTGCGCGGGTCCTTGCGCTGCCCGGTTTCCATCGGATGGATGATCAGTACGACGATATGCGCCGAGCCGTCGACCAGTTTGGTGCGGATTTTCATGAGTTCTGCCATTTCCTGCTCCTTGAATTTTGTTCAGCCGCCGCAGCCGCCGATGGTGACCTTGATCTCCCGGCTGGCGATGTAATGCTTGCCGCCGGCCTTCACCACGACCTTGACCACCGAGGTCTGGCCCATCTTGCAGCGGGTGTTGAGATAGGCTTCCGCGCCGTTGGCCAGATCCACATAGGCCAGCAGCGGAAATGGGTTCTTCTCCACCATCAGGGCAATCGACTCGGCGTCGGCGATGCGGCTCGTCACCTCGATCGGAACCACCGCGCCGTTCTCGGCGATATCCGGTGCCTTGATCAGAATCTCGGCACTTTCCGTCGCGCCGGCCGCGGCGATATGCTTCAGCGCATCGGCGACGGCCTTCGCCTCGAAGGCCGGCTTGTTCCATTCGGCGGCAAATGCCGCCGATGGGCGCAACAATCCGGCAGCAAGGGCGCATGCCAGTGCGCCGCCGCCGGCGCCGCCTTTCAGGATCAATCTGCGTAGCTGATTCATTGCGTAACTCCAGAAGGAAGATCTTCGGCTCACCGTGCCGAAGGAACGGAAACCGGGTAGCCGTTGGACAGCACGGTCATGAACACCTCGAGATCCACATAGGCGGGATCGCCGGGTTTGAGCTGCAGGGTGCGCATCTGGCTGTGGCAGCGGGCGAAGCGCTCCTGGAGCGACTCCAGGGCGCCGACCGGGGTGCGGTAGGTCGGATAGTGCGCGGCGTCGGCGAAGGGCGTGGTCGGCGTCTCGCCGCGCAGCTTGTGGCCCATGATGCTGCCCGGCACATGGCAGGTGGCGCAGGCGAAATTGAGCTGACCGGTCTTGGCGTAGAACAGTTTTTCGCCGCGCCGGTAGGACTCCATGAGCTTGCCGTCGCCCAGGTCGACCTTGATCGGCGTGCCGGCGCTCTGCGACTTGAAATAGACCGCGAGCTTGTTGTTGGCCGGGCTGCCCTGGCGAATCTCCTCGTTCAGCACGGTCTTCGCGCAATGCTCGATATGGCTTTCCACGGTGACGATGCGGCCGAGCATGGCGTCGTATTTCGGATAGGCCGCCGCCCGTCCCTTCAAGTCCTTGCCGCCATCGGCGAGGCAGAGGAGGAAGGCCGGGCTGCGCTGGCCGAGCCGGGCCGCCATGGCCTCGCCTTCATCGACCGCAAGATGGCCCGGATGCAGCTCGACGCGATCGAGGTCCATGAACTTCCAGTTGAGCTTCCATTGCTCGTGCGGATCGCCGACCCATTTGGCATTGCGTTCCAGCTCCGCTTCGGTGCGCCAGAAGGGCAGGGTGTCGCTGAAGCCGATGTCGCCATCGACGCCGCGGGCCGGGTCGATGCGGGCTTGCGGGTAGTGTTCGCGGTAGGGCTCGGCGGCGGCCGCGGAACCCAGGGCTCCGAGCGAGAGCAGCGCGGCAAGCGCGAGCACGGGCATGTTCGGGCGCATCGCGTCGGCCCTCATTTCGAGGCCTGGAGAAAGGCGACGATGTCGCGTATCTCCGGGTCGCTGAGGATGGCGTTGGTGCCGAAGGGCGGCATCAGCGTATCGGGGTTGCGCGTGCGCATGTCATGGATCATGGAATAGGTTTCCGCGTCGCTGCGTCCGGCGTTGCCGTAATGGCTCAGATCCGGCCCGCGCGTGCCGGGCTGGCTGCCGCCCTTCATGACGTGGCAGGCCAGGCAGTTGCCGCTGTTGCGCGCCTGGGCGAGCTGCTTGCCCTTCTCGGCATTGCCGTTGAGGGCGCCGTCGAGCTGCTTCAGTTGCGGCCGGCGCGTGGCGAGCTTGCCGCACTCCAGGCTGTAACTGAGGCAGGGATAGGCGGCATAGTCGGCGGCCGGCGCCTGGGCAGCGGCCTGGCCGGCGGCGGCCAGGAGGAGGATGCCGAATGCGGCGCGGCGCGGGGAAAGGGATCTCATGCGCGGCTCCGGCTCAGAACATGTGGGTGACCTGGACGCCGAAGCGCGCGCCCACCGAATTCGAGACGATCGTCGCGTTGTTGGTCTGAATCGCCCGCAGGGCCGGCGTTCCGCCCAGATACACGGCGTTCGGCGACTTGACGTCGCGCGGTTCGAGATTCACCGTCAGCCGCGTCTGCGGGCTGAAGTGGTAGTTCACGCCGAAGGTCAGATGCTGGATCACGCGCTTGTCGGCGGCGTTCCAGGTATTGGTGCCGAGCGTTGCGTAGAGTTCGTCGTTGCGCGAGTAGCGGATGTCGAACTGCCACTTGTCGTTGAGGTAGTAGCCGTAGTCGAGGGTGAAGCCGCGCGCCTTGTTGCCCTTCTCCGCGGCGATCTGCAGCTGTCCGCCGAAGGCTTCGTCGATCACGTTGCCGGTCGGCGTGTAGAACACCATGCCGTCGGCGTACATCAGCTCGAAGCCGAGGCGATGCTTGCCGCGCGTCTCGCCGAAGATCGGACCGAGCGCCTTGGCGCCGATGCCGTAGCGAACGAACTTGAAATCCTGGCTGAGGCTGCCCGAGGCGTTGGTCTCGAAGTTGCGCGTGCCTTCCTGGTGATAGGCGTAGAGCTTGACGCCGTGCTTTTTCGCTCCCTTGCCGCCGGGCAGGTCGTACTCGGAGGAGACGTACAGGTTGAGGTCCTTCTTGCTGTTGTAGTCCCGAATGTCATGGATGCCGCTGCCGTTGCCGACCATCACGGCGTAGGTATGGGTCCATTTGTCATGCTTGAATGCATCGAAGAACTGCACGCCCCAGTCGCGGCCGACATCGCTGTCGTAGCCCTTGAAGGACGCAGTGCCGTCGCTCTGGCCGGCGATCCCCGCGGTGCCCTTGGCATTGGTGCGAACGAAGCGCTCGACCTGGACGCGCGCCATGAAGTCGGTCGGCCACATGTAGTCCATGGTGTCGATGGCCTGGTAGATTTCCTCCGGCCCCGGCTTTTTCATCAGGCCGGCGCGGACGCGCACGCCGGGGATGTAGCTGAAGGTCAGGGTGGCGTCGGTCAGGCTGAGCAGCCGCGCCCGCGAGGTGTCGAGCGGCTTGTAGTTGGCGCCGTTCATGCCGGCGTTGGCCAGCAGGAAGTAGTTGATCCTGCCCGGGATCAGGTTGCCGCGCATGCCGAAAGCCAGATTATCGAGGTTGAAGTCGGACTGCCTGTCTTTCAGTTCGGGGCCGACGCGGCAGTTGCCGTTGTAGCTTCCGTTGAGCAGCGAGAACTGGTTGGGGCCGGCGTTCTGCATGCCCTCCAGTTTCTTGCAGCCGAAGTAGTTCGAGTAAGACGCCTGCGCCACGCCGAAGAAGCGGTGCGTGCTGCTCGGCGGCTCCATGCCCTGCAGCATGACCCAGTCCGCGGCGGCGGACTGCCCGCTCCAAACCAGCGCCGCGGTCGCCGCCAGCGCCAACAGTTTTCCCTTGTTTGCCATGACCAAACTCCTCCCTGAGCGTGTGCCTGGACGATAGTTTTTGTCGCCGCCATCCCGTCCGACACGAGTGGATGGCGGCGTTGCTGTTGCCTGATTCGGTAGTGCCGTACTCAATGCCCGACCTGGGGCGGGCTCATGTGCAGCAGGTCCCTTCCTTGACCCCGGCCTTCTTGAGGAAGAAGGCCAGCGGGCAGAAATTGGTGACGCCGCTTTGCGCCAGGTTCAGGCCGACGAAGGCAGGCAGCGCAAGCCAGTAGGGATGAACGAAATGCGCCAGGGCCAGGCCCAGCAACACCATCAGGCCGGCAACGAGATGCACGATGCGATCGACTGTCATGTGATTCCTCCTTGGGAAGGATTAGCGTGAAACAGCAAAATGGATCGCTGGTGATGTCGAGCGCAGCGAGCCGATCAGTAACCCCCCGGAGGGGGGCGAAGGGGGGCGGACCGAGCTTGTCTGCTCATGGTCAGGAAAGCCGCAGCGTTTCATGAATTGACGGTGGCAGTCGAAGCCATGAGCCTTACTTGATGTACGGCGAAACGCCGGGCTGGCCGCGGAAATGCGCGTGGCAGGCGACGCAGCCCGAGGTCATGGTGCCGAACTGCTGGGCGGCCATCACCATGTCGCCTTTCTCCGCCGCCGCCGCCAGCCGGCGCGCGCTGCCTTCGACGGCGTCTTCCATGGCCGGCAGCACGCCGAGATCCTTGCCGTTGATTTTTTCCAGCGGCAGGTAGGGCAGCATGCCGCCGCGCGGCAGGCGGTGGTCGGCGATGCGGCGCGCGGCATCGGCGGCCAGTTCGCCGTTGTCGGTGGCGATGGCGCCGGCCACCGCCTGGTAGTCGGCGAGGATTTCCTGCATCGCCTGGCGCATGGTCAGCGTATTGCTGTGGCGGCTGTGCTTGATCGCGATCTTGAGCAGGAACTGCTGGATCTCGGGTGGCAGCGCCTTGGCCTTCTCCAGCAATTCGGGCTTCATCATGCCCATGCTCTTCTGCATGAAATCCTTGCCGCGCTGCAACTCCTGCGGCGACGGCGCCTGGGCACTGGCCGGCACTGAAACAATCGCCGAGATGAGGATTGCGGCCGTTGCTGCGGCCAAGCTGAGGTATTTCATGCTTGCTTCTCCTTTGTTATAAATAGATCGCATGCTGCGGGCGTCGAACTTGCCGGGGCGATGACCGCAGCGGCATGCGTTGCTCCATCGCATCCGGCGCATTCGCGGTGCGGCGACAGGCGCAGTCGTGCTGCTTGAGGGGGGGCGTGCGGGTGGGCCGGCGCCGATCCTGGCGTCGGCCTTGGCGTCGCGGCGAATGTCGCGATATGTCCGAGCATCGTCTCCCCTTTCTTGTGTTATGTTTTTCTACACACGAAGAGTAGGGAGCAGCGGTTTCCCGGCTGTTGCAGGGAGGCCGCAAATATTACAAGTTGTTACAGGGAGTGATGGGAACCATGGTCGAATGTCGCGGACGCGTACTCGTGGTGGACGACGACGAGGGCCTGCGCGAACTGCTGGTGCGCTATCTTTCCGACAACGGCTACGCGGCGAGTGGAGTGGCCGATGGATTGTCGATGAAGCGGCATCTGGCCGCTCATCCAGTCGACCTGATCCTGCTCGACGTCATGCTGCCGGGGGAAGATGGGCTGAGCCTGGCGCGCGGGCTGGGTGACAGCGGCCCGCCGATCATCATGCTCTCGGCGCGCGGCGAGGAAGTCGACCGCATCGTCGGCCTCGAGGTCGGCGCCGCCGACTACCTGCCCAAGCCCTTCAGCCATCGCGAGCTGCTGGCGCGCGTGACGGCAGTGCTGCGGCGGCGCCAGCCGGTCGCGGAGCAAGGCCGCATCCGCCGCTTCGGTCCGTTCGAGGTGGATCTCGACGCGCACAGCCTGGCGCGCAACGGCGAGGAAATCGAGTTGTCGGGCGCCGAGTTCGCCCTGCTCAAGGTGCTGCTCGACCACCCCGACCGGGTGCTCGGCCGCGATGCCCTGGTCGAATTGCTCAAGGGCTACGAGCGCGGACCCTTCGACCGCATGGTCGATGTGCGGGTCACCCGTCTGCGGCGCAAGATCGAACCCGATCCGGCACATCCGGTCTATCTGCGCACGGTGTGGGGCGAAGGCTATCTGTTCACGCCGAGCGGCACGCGCAGAAAGCGATGAACCCGCGCACGCTGTTCGGGCGCACCGCGCTGGTCATCGCGCTGGTCTCCTTCGCCTTCCAGATCTTCACCATCGCGATCATCACCTACTTCGCCCTGGTGCCGCTGGGCCGCCACGCCACCGGCGATTTCGCCGCGCTGATGATCGAGACGGCGCAGGCCTGGCAGAACGAGCCTGTCGCCGAACGGCCCTGGCTGCAGGACCGCATCGGTCGCCTGCATCGCCTCCAGGTGCAGGACCCGCCCGGTGAGGCGGGCAGGTTCACCCGCATCCTGCCCTATTTCCAACTGCTCGAAATTTCCCTGAGCGCCCGTACCGGCGAAGCCATCGAACTGCGCGCAACGCGCGGCGACGATGGCGAGCAGTGGTACTGGGCCGACTTGCCGGCCGCGGGAACCAAGGTCCGCGTCGGCTTCCCGGCCAGTCGCGTCGACGTCCAGCCCTGGCTGGCGATGCTGCTGATACTTTCGGTGGGCGCTCTGGTGACCCTGGTCACCTCGGCCTGGCTGGCGCGCTGGCTGATCGCACCGCTGTCGCGACTGGCGGCGGCGACACAGCGCATTGGCCAGGGCCGGCGGCCGGAGGCGCTGGCGGAAACCGGCCCGACCGAACTCGCCACCCTGGCCCGCGAATTCAACCGCATGGGCGAGCAGGTCGAGGAACTGCTGGCCAATCGCACCACGCTGCTGGCGGGAATCTCGCACGACCTGCGCACGCCGCTGGCGCGCATACAACTGGCCGTGGGCATGCTCTCGGAAAAACCCGACCGCGACCTCATCGACCGCGTCCTGCACGATGTCGAAGGCATGAACGAGCTGATCGCCCGCTGCCTCGAAGTGAGCCGCGACTTCGCCGAGCAGGACTCGGTCGACCTCGACCTGTGCGACCTGCTCAGCGAAGTTGCCATGGAATTTGCCCAGGCCGGCGTCGATATTCGCGGCCGTCGGGGTCCGGACTGCCGGCTGCGCGTGCGGCCGCTGCCGCTCAAGCGCATCCTCTCCAATCTGGTGGAAAATGCCGCGCGCTACGGCGCCGGGCAGCCGGTCGACATCGAGTACCGCACTGCCGGGGATTGCGTCGAGATCTGCGTGCTGGATCGCGGCCCCGGCATCCCCGAGTCGGAGCGCGAAGCGGTGTTCCGCCCCTTCCACCGACTGGAGCCGTCGCGCAGCAGCCGCACGGGCGGCAGCGGGCTGGGCCTGGCCATCGTGCGCCAGCTCGCCAACGCCAATGGCTGGGAGGTGGAACTCGCTGCGCGTCCGGGCGGCGGCACCGTCGCCTGCGTCCGCGTCGCGGTGGAGGAGGCCGCGCAGCCGGCAGCGTAAGCCTGTAATAAAAAACGGGCGTCCCGATCGGGGCGCCCGTTGCCGAAAGCCAAGCCCTTGCGGGCGGCGGTGCTACTGATGCTACTGGGTCAGGTAGTCGGTCACCGCCACCCAGCGGCCGTTCTGGATCTGTCCCACTTTGGACTTGTCGTTGCCCAGGTGCTGTTTGGGCCCGAACTTGTACTCGGGGCTGCCGAACATGTCGCGCGAGAAAGTCGTGCTCTCCAGGGTCTTGATGAAGTTGTCGGTGGTCAGGTTGGGCCCGGTCTTCTTCGCCGTCTGCATGAACATGTCCATCGCGACGTAGCCGTAGGCGGAGAACAGGCCCGGGTCTTCCTTGAACTTGGCCTTGTAGGAAGCGAACCAGTCGCGCACGTTCTTCGACGAATCGTCGGCATAGGGCACGGCGACCTGATGGAAGGCATAGAGCCCGTCCATCGCCTTGCCGCCGAGCTTGTGGATCAGGTCGGTATAGGCCGCCGAGGAGCCGATGAAGTTCGGGTTCCAGCCCATTTTCCTCGCCGTGCCAATGGTGCCGATGGTCTCGCGGATGATGGTGCCGAGCACCACCGTGTCGCAGTCCGCCGCCTTCATCTTCGACACCTGCGCCGAGAAGTCGGTGGCGCCGCGCTTGAAGGAAGTCTTCTCGGCGAAGCCCATGTTGATGTCCTTGAGGCCGTCCTCGGCGCCCTTCAACACCTCGGTGCCGAAGTCGTCATCCTGATAGATGACGCAGAACTTCTTGGCGCCGCGCTCCTTGACCATCCAGGGTATGCCCTTGCGCATCTGGTTGTAGTAGGGCGCGGCGAAGGAGAACTTCAGCTTGTGCAGCGGCTCGTACATTTCGCGCGCCGCGGTCAGCGGGAACAGGTTCATCACGCCCTTGTCGAAGAGGGTCGGGAAAGTCGCCAGATTGACCGCGGTGCCGATGGTGCCGACCATGGCGAACAGCTTGTCCTGCTGCACCATCTTTTGCGCTGCGAGCAGGCCCTTCTTCGGATCGTAGCCGCTGTCCTCGGCGATGAACTTGACCTTGCGGCCGTGGATGCCGCCGGATTCGTTGATCTCGTCCACGCGCATCTGCATGCCGAAGCGCAGGGCTTTGCCGAAGCCGGCCAGCGGACCGGACAGGTCCTGGATCGTGCCAATGACAATCTGATTCTTGGTGACGCCCATCTGCTCGGCGGCGAGCGCCGTGGCGCCAGCGCCAACTCCCGCAGCCGCGAGTACCGCTGCCGCCAGTTTCGTGTAACGCTTCATTGTGCTCTCCTCTTTTTGCCGGTGGAAACCAACAGTGCCGGCGACCTAGTCGCGATACATCGACTCGATCAGCTCGGCATATTTTTGACTGACTAGCTTACGCTTCAATTTCATGGTCGGGGTCAATTCCTCGTCCTCGGCGCCGAGCTTTTTCTCGATCAGGCGGAACTTCTTTACCTGCTCGACGCGGGCGAACTGCCGGTTCACCCGCTCGATCTCGCCGGCGATCAGTTTCTGCACTTCCGCCGAGCGGGTCAGGCTGACATAGTTGGAGAAGGGCACGTCATGGTCCTGGGCGAACTTCTCGACGTTCTCCTGATCGATCATGATCAGCGCTACCAGATAGGGGCGCTGGTCGCCGATCACCACGGCATCGGTGACATAGGGCGAGAACTTGATCTGGTTTTCCAGTTCCGAGGGCGTGATGTTCTTGCCGCCGGCGGTGATGATGATGTCCTTGAGGCGGTCGGAGATGCGGTAGAAGCCCTCCTCATCGACGGTGCCGACGTCGCCGGTGTGCAGCCAGCCTTCGGCGTCGATGGTCTCCGCGGTCTTTTCCGGCTGGTTCAGGTAGCCCATGAAGACGTTCGGCCCGCGTACCATCAGCTCGCCTACGGCCGACAGCTTGAGTTCGTTCATCCGGCCCGGCACGCCGATCGAGCCGGGCTTGATGCGGTCGATCGGCATCGCGGTGGAGCCGCCGCCGGTCTCGGTCATGCCCCAGACTTCCAGCATCGGCACGCCGAGCGCCAGGTACCAGCGCACCAGGTCGGGCGAGATCGGCGCCGCGCCGGTGATCAGCATGCGGCTGCGATGGATGCCGATCATCTTGCGCACGTTGTTCAGCACCAGCACGCGCGCCAGCCAGTGGGCGAAGTCGAGCGCGCGGCCGATGGGCTGGCGCGCCTCGTAGCGCCTGACCTTCTCCAGGCCGATGCCGATCGCCAGGCGGTAGGCCCATTGCTCGAAGGCATTCGATTCCTTGAGCGCGATGCTGACGCCGGAATAGAATTTTTCCCAGACCCGCGGCACCGCGACGAACACGGTCGGCGCGATCTCGCGCACGTTCTCGGGTATCGTCTCGGGGTTCTCGACGAAGTTCAGCTTGGTGCCGGTATAGATCGCGAAGTAGGCGCCGCCGTTGCGCTCGGCGACGTGGCACAGCGGCAGGAAGCACATGCGCTCGTCGTCCTCATTCTGCGCGATCACCATGTTGAAGCTTTGCACCGACTGCAGGATGTTGCGATGCGAAAGCATGGCGCCCTTGGGTTTGCCGGTGGTGCCCGAGGTGTAGATCAGGATCGCCAGGTCTTCGCTGCGGCGTGCTCCGACGCGCGCGCGCCACTCGGCGGCGGCGGCCTCGGGCCCGATGCGGGCCAGGCGCGCGCGGCCCAGTTCGCGCAGGCGCTCGAAACTGATCACCTGTTCGTCGTCGAGATCGCGCAGTCCTTCCATGTCCCAGACCACGATCTTGCGCAGGAGCGGCAGGCGTTCGCGTACTTCCAGCGCCTTGTCGAGCTGCTCGTCGTCCTCGACGAAGAGCAGCACCGAATTCGAATCCTGCATCAGGTATTCGATCTGGCTCGCCGCGTCGGTCGGGTAGATGCCGGAGCTGATGCCGCCGCAGGAGAGTACCGCGAGATCGGAAAACAGCCATTCCTGACGCGTATTGCCGAGTATCGACGTGGTCTCGCCGACCTCGAAGCCGAGTTCGAGCAGGCCCATGCCGGCCTCGCGCACGATCCCGCCCACCGCGTTCCACGACAGGCTCTGCCACAGGCCGTACTTCTTCTGGCGGAACAGCGTGCGCTCGCCGCGCAGCGCCACGGCGTTCCAGAACATCTCGGGCAGGTTGTCGCCGGGAACGACCACGCGCTCCTCGGCCCAGTAATGCTTGCCGTCAAGCCGCCACATGGCATCCGCCCATTGTCATCTCCAGGTCTTCTTCTTCTTCCAGCGCCGCCCCTCGCGCGCGCCGGCAGCCTTGACGCCGAGATAGAACTCCTTGATGTCGTCCTTCTCGCGCAGCGCGGCGCAGGTGTCGTGCATTACGATGCGGCCGATTTCCAGCACGTAGCCGTAGTCGGCGTATTGCAGCGCGATGTGGGCGTTCTGCTCGACCACCAGCAGGGTCACGCCGCGCTCGCGGTTGATGCGCACGATGATCTCGAAGATCTCCCGGGTCAGCTTGGGCGACAGGCCCAGGCTCGGTTCGTCGAGCAGCATCATGGTCGGCTTCGCCAGCAGCGCGCGGCTGATCGCCAGCATCTGCTGCTGGCCGCCGGAGAGCTGGCCGGCGGGCTGGTTGGTGCGCTCCTTCAGGATCGGGAAATAGCCGAAGACGTCCTCGATGTCCTTGGCCACTTCGTCCCGCTGCGACGCGGGGCGCGTATAGGCGCCCATCAGCAGGTTTTCGCGCACCGTCAGCAGCGGAAATATCTCGCGCCCTTCCGGCACGTGCACCAGTCCCTGGCGCACGATCCAGGCCGGATCGCGGCCTTCGAGCTTGTCGTTCCTGAAGACGATGCTGCCCTTCTGCGGATCGAGGATGCCGGAAATGGTTTTCAGGATCGTGGTCTTGCCCGCGCCGTTGGAGCCGAGCACGGTGACGATAGCCCCCGTCGGCACCGCCAGCGAGACGCCGCGGATCGCCTTGACTGCGCCGTATGCGGCCTCGACGTTGTTGAGCTGGAGGATCGGCGGAGTGTCAGACATCGGCCGTTCCGCCCAGATAGGCTTCGATCACGCCCGGATGGGCCTGGACTTCCTCGGGCGTGCCCAAAGTCAGCACCTCGCCGAGGTTCAGCGCCAGCACGCGGTCGGAGACGCGCGAGACCAGGCTCATGTCGTGCTCGACCATGACGACGGTGATGCCGAGGTCCTCCTTGATATCCTCGATCCAGAAGCCCATGTCCTCGGTCTCTTCGGTATTGAGGCCCGAGGAGGGTTCGTCGAGCAGCAAGAGGCGCGGCCGCATGGCCAGCGCGCGCGCCAGTTCGACCACCTTGCGCACGCCGTAGGGCAGGCCGGCGACCATGGAGTCGCGGTAGTGCTGGAGGTCGAGAAACTCGATGACTTCCTCCACCTGGCGGCGGAATTCGAGTTCGGCGCGGCGCACCGAGCCGGTGAACAACAGGTCCTGCCACCAGCCCGTGTGGCGATGGCAATGGCGGCCGACCAGCAGGTTCTGCAAGACGGTGGCATGCTCGAACAGCTCGATGTTCTGGAAGGTGCGGGCGATGCCGTGACGCGCCACGACATGCGGCGGCATGCGCGAAATCACCTCGCCCTCGAAGCGCACTTCGCCCGCGGTGGGCCGGTAGAGCGCGGAGATCAGGTTGAAGATGGTGGTCTTGCCGGCGCCGTTGGGCCCGATCAGGGAGAACACCTCGTTGGGCCAGACATCGAAGGAGACGTCGTTCACCGCCTTGAGGCCGCCGAAGTGCACCGACAGATTGACGGCTTCGAGCAGCGGCGTGGTCATGCCTTCCTCCGGAGCGGGCACAGCCCGCGAACAACTGTCACCCCCTCTCGCGGAGAGGGGGCCGGGGGGAGAGCCCTCCAATTCCATCGAAGATGAAATGAGAAAGCCTGCTTTCTCATTTCATCCGCTCCGACTTCATGTACGACTTCTGCCGCCTGAACATGCCCTTGCGGTAGAAGGGAAAGATTTCGAGGAAGGTGCGGAATTTCAGCCAGCGCCCGTAGAGGCCCAGCGGTTCGAACAGCACGATGGCGACCAGGATGATGCCGAAGATGGTCGGCTGCAATCCGGTCTGCTGGCCCAGCGCCTCCGGCAGCCAGTCCTTGCCGGTGACGATCAGTTGCTGCACCACGAACCAGAAAGCCGGGCCGAAGATCGCGCCCTGGATCGAACCGAGGCCGCCGATCACCACCATCATCAGCAGCTCGATCGACTGCAGGAAACCGAACTGGTCGGGCGTGATGAAGCGGATCTTGTGCGCGTAGAGCGCGCCGGCGATGCCGGCCAGCGCCGCCGACAGCGCGAAGGCGACGGTCTTGTAGTGCGCCAGGTTGATGCCCATGCTCTGCGCCGACACCTCGGAATCGCGGATCGCGACGAAGGCGCGGCCGGTCGGGCTGCGCAGCAGATTGACCACGCCCAGCACGCAGAGCACGGCGATGAAGGTGACCAGATAGTAGAAGTTGCTGCCGTCGTCGAAGTCGATGCCGGCGATCACCAGCTTGCCCAGTTGCATCCCGGCATTGCCGCCGGTGATGGCTTCGGTGCTGACCACCGCCTGTTCCAGGATGAAGCCGAATGCCAGCGTCGCGATCGACAGGTAGAGGCCCTTCACGCGCAACGCCGGCAGGCCGATCATGACCCCGGTGATGCCGGCCACCAGCGCCGCCAGCGGCAGGGAAATCACGAAAGGCCAGCCGTTGGCTTGCAAGTACGCCTCGGTGTAGGCGCCCATGGCGAGGAAGCCGGCATGGCCCAGCGAGACCTGGCCGGTGAAGCCGGCCAGCAGCATCAGGCCGAGGCAGACGATGGCGTAGATGCCGATGAAGGTGATCTGCGACAGCGTGTATTCCGACAGCAGCCAGGGTGCGGCGAGCAGCGCCACGGCCAGGGCGGCGTACCAGAAGCGCTGGCCGCCATGCTTGAACAGCGCGATGTCCTGCTCGTAACGGGTCTTGAAGAGGAAGTGCATGCGCGGTCCCGGTCACACCTTCTTGGTCAGGTTTTCGCCGAACAGGCCGTTGGGCTTGACCACCAGCATCACCAGCACCACCACGTAGGCCGCGATGTCCTTGAAACCTTCGGGCAGGTAGAAGCCGGCCAGCGATTCGACGATGCCGATCACCAGGCCGCCGACCAGCGCGCCGGGGATGCTGCCGAAGCCGCCGACCACCGCCGCCGGAAAGGCCTTGAGGCCGACGAAACCCATGTTGGCATGGACGAAGGTGATCGGCGCCAGCAGCAGTCCGGCGACGCCGCAGATCGCCGCGGACAGGCCCCAGACCAGCATGTTTACGCGGCGCACCGGGATGCCCATGTAGAAAGCCGCGAGCTGGTTCTGCGAAGTTGCCTGCATCGCGATGCCGAGCCGCGTGTAGCGGAAGAAGACGTACAGCAGCGCGACCAGCGCCACCGTGGCGAGAATGATCACCAGGTGCTCGACCGAGACCACCAGCCCGCTGCCCTCGCCGCCGATCCAGATCACCTCGTCCTTCCAGGGCACCGGCAGTGTGTGGGTTTCGGTGCCCCAGTAGGGAATCATGGTCACCACGCCGCGCGCCAGGTAGCCCAGGCCGATGGTGATCATCACCACCGTGAAGGCCGGCTGGCCCAGCAGCGGGCGCAGCACCAGGCGCTCGGTGCCCATACCGACCAGCGCCATGGCGGCGATGGTGGCGATGAAGGCCAGGGCGAAAGGCAGGCCGATCACCGTCATGGCCGAAAGGCCGATGAAGCCGCCGATCATCATCAGATCGCCCTGGGCGAAGTTGACGGTTTCGGTGGCCTTGTAGATCAGCACGAAGCCGAGGGCGATCAGCGCGTAGATGCAACCGATCGCTGCTCCGCTGACGATCAATTGCAGGAGCTGCAACACCCGATATCTCCTCCCGGGGAAAACTGCGGTATTAGCTTTCTTTTCGGTCCTGCTTCAGATGTCAATTATGCATCAAGTGGGCAACATTCTTCCCGGCTTCAAATACGCGGCCGACCCCGTCCGGCCACGGCCATGCGTCGCGATCGTGGTCAGGCCTCAAGTTGCCGGCAGGGGCAATTCCTTGCGCTTCGGTCAGGCGCAAATTCGGACCGCGTCATGCATGGCGACCGGTTTGCCGAGCCGACTTCGGCGTCGTGCGTCGGTGCGCCGGGCGCGCAGGTCATCGGCGCTCGGGCTGGCCGTGCCTGCCCGTCATTCGGCGGCGGGCGGCGCCAGGAAGCGTGCTTCGAAGATATCCGCCGGCACCGGCTTGCTGAACAGGTAGCCCTGCATTTCGTCGCAGTCCAGCAGGCGCAGCGTGTGCTGCTGCTCCTCGGTTTCGACGCCTTCCGCCACCACCTTGAGCTTGAGCGACTGGGCCAGGTTGATGATGGTGGACACCAGTGCCAGCCCTTGCGGTCCGGCAGTCATGTCGATGACGAAGGAGCGGTCGATTTTCAGCGCGTCCACCGGCAGCCGGGCGAGGTAGCTGAGCGAGGAGAAGCCGGTGCCGAAGTCGTCGATGGCGATGCTGACGCCGAGGTCGCGGATCGCCTGCAGGCTGGCGATGTTGCGCCTGACGTCTTCCATGATCAGGCTTTCGGTGATTTCCAGTTCCAGGCCGGCCGCCGCATGCGGGTCGATGGCGATGGCCTGTTCGATCTCGGTAATGAAGTTGCGATGGCGCAGTTGCAGCGGCGACACGTTCACCGCGATGCGTACCACGGCCAGGCCCGCGCTGCGCCAGCGCAGGTAGTCGGCGATGGCCTGGTGCAGCACCCAGCGCCCGACCTCGTGGATCAGTCCGGTTTCCTCCAGCATCGGAATGAAATGGCCCGGCGGCACCAGGCCGTCGCGCGGATTGTTCCAGCGGATCAGCGCCTCGGCGCTGGTCATCCGGCCGCTGGCGAGGTTCACCTTGGGCTGGTAATGCAGCACGAATTCTTCGTTGTCCAGGGCCTGGCGCAACTGGTTCTCCAGGCTGAGCCTGGCGGCCACCGTCGCGGTCATGGTGCGGGTGTAGAACAGGTAGCGCTCGCCGCTGGCCTTGGCCGCCTTGAGCGCGGCCTCGGCATTGCGGAACAGGGTTTCGGCATCGCCGCCGTCATCCGGGAAGATGGCGACGCCCACCTTGGCGGCGACACGGAATGTGGCATCGCCGAGGCGGAAGGAATGGCTCATGAAGGCTTCGATGTATTTTTCCAGCAACTGATCCAGCTTGCCGTTGCGCCTGACTTTCGGCAGAACCACGGCAAAATGGTCCGCGCCCACGCGCGCCAGCAAATTGGCATCGCCCGTCGTGCGCGTCAGCCAATCCGCCACCTGCAGCAGAAGTTCGTCGCCGGCCGGGCGGCCGAGGCTGTCGTTGATGTTCTTGAAATGTTCCAGGTTGGCCAGGAATACCGCGAGCGGGTGATCGTCGCGCGCCGCGCTGTTGATGTATTGCGTTACCCGGTCGAGCAGCAGGCTGCGGTTCGCCAGCCCGGTGAGTTCGTCGTAATTGACCATGAAATCAATCCGCTCGCGCCGGGCGATATGGTCTATCGCGAA
>JACPUD010000032.1 GCA_016192435.1 Rhodocyclales bacterium
ACCGCTCCTATCTCACGGTGGGCATCGGCTGCACCGGCGGCCAGCACCGCTCGGTGTACCTGGCCGAAAGGCTCGCCGCGCATTTTCGCGATTCGGCGCGGGTGCTGGTGCGGCACCGCAGCCTGATCGAATGAAGGAGCGGATACCCGCCGGCCTGCGCGAGCTGCTGGCGCAGGCGACGGCCGACGGCCATCTGCCCTGGCGCCGGCTGTTGAAAGCCGGCGACTGGCTGCTGTTGCTGGCGGCCGCCGCGCTGGTGGCGGCATCGTTTCCGCTGTTGTGGCGCGGCGGCGTGGCCGACCGCGCCATCGTCAAGCGCGACGGCCAACTGGTGACCGAGCTGGCGCTGAACATTCCGCGCAAGTACGAAGTCATCGGCGCCATCGGCACCACGGTGATCGAAGTGCAGCCCGGCCGCGCCCGCGTGCTCTCCGATCCCGGCCCGCGCCAGTACTGCGTGCAGCAGGGCTGGCTGACGCGCGCCAATGCGGTGGCGATCTGCGCGCCGAATCACGTCACGCTGCAGCTTGCGGGCCGCAGCGGCCAGAACGGCGCCTATGACACGCTCAATTATTGAGCTGCCGGTCACCGCCGACGATTACCGCATCGCGCGCTATGCCGCGGCGGCGATCGCTCTGACGGTGGCCGAGGCGGCGCTGCCGAGCCCCCTGCCGGGCATCAAACCGGGCCTGGCCAACATCATCGTGCTGGTGGTGCTGGCGCGCTACGGCTGGAAGGATGCGGCCTGGGTCAGCCTGCTGCGCGTGGTGGCGGGCAGCCTGGTGATCGGCCAGTTCCTCGCCCCGGGATTCTTCCTCGCGCTGGCCGGCGCCTTGTGCAGCCTCGCCGTGCTGGCGCTGGCGCAGCACCTGCCGCCGCGTTTCTTCGGCCCGGTCTCGGCCAGCGTGCTGGCGGCCTTCGCCCACATCGGCGGGCAGATCGCGCTGGCGCGGGTCTGGCTGGTGCCGCATGACGGCGTGTTCTACCTGCTGCCGCTGTTCGCAACGGCGGCGCTGGTCTTCGGTACCATCAACGGCCTGGTGGCGGCGCGCCTGCTGGCCGCAGCCGTGGCCACCCCCGCCACGCCGCCTTCGGTGAAAGCCGCTTTATGATCATTCCCCTGTTTCCCCTGCAATCCGTGCTGTTTCCCGGCGGGCGGCTGCCGATGCGGATTTTCGAGCAGCGCTACATGGACATGGCCAAGGTCTGCCTCAAGGAATCCGCCTCCTTCGGCATCTGCCTGATTGCCAAGGGCGAGGAAGTTGCCGCTCCCGGCCTCAAGCCGGCCGAGCCGCACGCGGTGGGCACGCTGGCTCACATCGCCGACTGGGACATGCAGCAGCTTGGCGTGCTCGACATCATCGCCCAGGGCGGCGAACGCTTCCGTTTGCAGCGTCACTGGGTCGAAGATTCCGGCCTGCTGCGCGGCGAGATCGAACCGATCGCGACGCCGGCCATCATGCCGATTCCCGGCGCCTACGCGCGGCTGGTGCCGCTGCTGCGCGCCATCGTCGAAGACATGGCGGCCGACGCGCCGCATGCGCCGGCGCTGCCGCACCGTTTTTTCGACGCCGGCTGGCTCGGCATGCGCTATGCCGAAGTGCTGCCGATTCCGAATGCGGCGAAGCAGAAGCTGCTGGAGATGGACGACAGCATCGACCGCCTGGAAATCATTTACCGCTTTCTCGAAAGCAAGGGCTTGTTGCCCGACCTGTGAACGTCGGCGAGGATGGTGCGGATCGGCGCCGGCAGCGCGGCGGCGGCGGTGGCGGCCAGGTCCAGCCACTGCCGGCCCGGTTCCATCACGGAGTGAAGCGGCCTCACACGCAGCAGCAGCGGCGCGATGTGCAGGCGGAAATGGCTGAAGCCATGCACCAGAGTTGGCGCTGGCGACACGGCGAGCACGCGACAGCCGAAGTGCTGTTCGGCCCAGGCTGCGGCGTCGGCGCCTGGCGGCAATTCCGGCAGCGACAGCAACCCGCCCCAGATGCCGCTCGGCGGCCGGGTTTCCAGCAGCACGCGAGCGCCGTCCCGCAGCACCAGCAGGTTGGCATGGCGCAGCGGAATCTCGCGGCGCGGTTTCGGCGTCGGTAGTTCGGCGGTGCGGCCGCCGGCGCGGGCGACGCAGATGTCATGGAGCGGGCAGGCCTCGCAGCGCGGCCTGGTCCGGGTGCAGACCATGGCGCCGAGATCCATCTGCGCCTGATTGTAGATCGCGCCCTGGCGCTGCGGCATCAGTTGCGCGGCCAACGCCCAGAGACGCTTGTCCACTGCGCTGCTGGCGGGAAAGCCCTCGATGCCAAAGGCGCGGCACAGCACGCGCTTGACGTTGCCGTCGAGGATCGGCGCCTGGGCGCCGAAGCAGAAAGTGGCGATCGAGTTGGCGGTGGAGCGGCCGATGCCGGGCAGTTCCGCAATGACATGCGGATCGCGTGGAAACTTGCCGCCGTGCTGGTTCATCACCGCCTGCGCGCAGGCGTGCAGATTGCGCGCGCGGGCGTAGTAGCCGAGCCCGCTCCATAGCGCCATGACTTCCGCGACCGGCGCTGCGGCGAGATCGGCGAGCCGCGGAAAGCGCTCGAGAAAACGCAGGTAGTAGGGAATCACGGTCGCCACCTGGGTCTGTTGCAGCATGATTTCCGACAGCCAGACGCGGTAGGAATCCTTGGTGTTCTGCCACGGCAGGTCGTGCCGGCCGTGGCGCTGGTGCCAGCGGATCAGGCGCGCGGCGAAGCCGCGCGCCGAGGGCGGCAATACAGCCTTCCCCCCGGCCTCCGTCCCGGGGAAGGGGGTGACCACGGTTTGCCGCTTGCGCGGCTCCATGGCCGTGGCCGATTCTCCCCGGGGCGTTGCGGCGGCGATGATCACCCCTTGACGGGCTTCACGCGGCTCGCCGCCAATTTCGCCCGCGTTCGCGCTTCGTCGGTCGTGTCGGCATTCGCCACGGCGACGCCCATGCGGCGCTTCCTGAAACTCTCGGGCTTGCCGAACAGGCGCAGGTCGGATTCGGGCACCTGCAGGGCGTCGGCGACGCCTTCGAAGGCGATGCCCGTTTCTTCCAGGCCGCCGTAAATCACCGCCGAGGCGCCGGGACGGCGCAGGGAAGTATCGACCGGCAGGCCGAGTATGGCCCGCGCATGGAGTTCGAATTCGGACAGGCGTTGCGTCGCCAGCGTCACCAGGCCGGTGTCGTGCGGCCGCGGGCTGACCTCGGAGAACCAGACCTGGTCGCCCCTGATGAACAGCTCGACGCCGAAAATGCCGCGTCCGCCGAGGTTGCCGGTGATGGCGCGGGCGATCTCGCGCGATTTCTGCAGCGCCGCCGGCGTCATGGCCATCGGCTGCCAGGATTCGACGTAATCGCCATTGACCTGCACATGGCCGATCGGCTCGCAGAAGTAGGTTTCGACAGCGCCCGAAGCGCCGACGGCACGCACCGTGAGCTGGGTGATCTCGTAGTCGAAATCGATGAAGCCCTCGACGATCACCCGACCGGCGCCGACGCGGCCGCCGGCCTGCGCATAATCCCAGGCCTGCTGCACGTCCGCCTGGCTCTTCAGCAGCGACTGGCCCTTGCCCGAGGAGGACATGACCGGCTTCACCACGCAGGGGAAGTCTATTCCCGCGTCGATCGCCGCCCGCAACTCGGCCAGGTTATCGGCGAACTGGTAGGGCGAAGTCGGCAGGCCGAGTTCCTCGGCGGCGAGGCGGCGTATCCCTTCGCGGTTCATGGTCAATTGCGCGGCACGCGCGGTCGGAATGAACTCGGGGAAATGCCCGGCCACGCCGTCGCGTTCCATCTCGACCAGCGCGGCGGTGGCGATGGCCTCGATCTCGGGCACCACGAGCTGCGGCTTTTCCTTTTCGATCACTGCGCGCAGCGCGGCGCCGTCGGTCATGGTCACGACATGGCTGCGGTGCGCGACCTGCATGCCCGGTGCGTCGGCGTAGCGATCGACGCCGATCACCTCGCAACCCAGGCGCTGCAATGCGATAATCACTTCCTTGCCCAGTTCGCCGCAACCCAGCAGCATGACGCGCGTGGCGGACGGAGAAAGAGGTGTGCCGATACGTCCGACGATGCCCATCAGGTGCTCCCGATAAATTGATGTTCCCCCGATTTTAGAGCCTGCCGACGAGTAGCCCAATGAACCAGCCGTTTTCTTACAGTTTCGATCCGCGCAGCCTGCGCGATGCCCTCGGTGACTTCGCCACCGGCGTGGCCGTGGTCACCGCGCGCAGCGCCGACGGCCAGCCGGTCGGCGTCACCATCAACTCCTTCGCCTCGGTTTCGCTCGAACCGCCGCTGGTGCTGTGGAGCCTCGGCCTGCACTCGCCCTCGCTGGCAGTCTTCGAATCCTGCAGGCATTATTCGGTCAATGTCCTCGCCGCCGACCAGATCGAGTTCTCGCAGCGTTTTGCGCAGTCGCAGAGCGACAAGTTCGCCGGCATTGAACTGAAAGTTGGCGCTGGCGACACGCCGCTCCTGCCCGGCTGCTGCGCCTGGTTGGAATGCCGCAACGAACTGCGCTATCCGGGCGGCGACCACGTGATTCTGGTCGGTTATGTCGAACGCTTCGAACGCCAGGCCAGGCCGCCGCTGATATTCCATGGCGGCCGCTACCGCAGCCTGGCTTGACAGCGCACCCATCCCCCTCGCGCGCCGGCTGGGTCGCGGTCGTCGCGACGATCTGCATCTGGACCGGTTTCATCCTCGTCACGCGGGCCGGCGGCAAGGGCGTGCTGACCGGCTGGGATGTCACTGCGCTGCGCTTCGGCGTCGGCGCACTGATCGCGCTGTGCTTCCTGCCGCGCGTGACGCTGCCGCCGCTCAAGGTGATAGCGCTGTTTTCGCTGTTCGGCGGCATCGGCTATGCCGTCGCGGTGTATTCGGCCTTTCGGTTGGCGCCGGCGGCCCATGCTTCGGTGTTGATGCCGGGCGCGCTGCCCTTCGAAACCGCGGTGATCGCCTGGCTGTGGCTCAAGCAGGCGCCCTCGCGGCCGCAGCGCATCGCGCTGGCGCTGGTGTTTGCCGGCATCGTGCTGACGGCCGCCGATACGCTGCTCTACGGCGCGCAGATCAGCGGCATGCAGATGGTCGGCGACCTGCTGTTCCTCTGCGGTTCCTCGTCATGGGCGACCTTCACCCTGCTCTTGCGCCGCTATCCGGTCTCGCCGCTGACGGCGACGGTGAGCACCACGCTGGGCAGCGCCGTGGTGTATCTGCCGATCTGGTGGTTGTTGCTGCCGAGCACCCTGGACCAGGCGCCGCTGGCCGAAATCCTGATGCAGTCCGTGTATCAGGGGGTGCTGGTGGTGTTCGTCGCCATGCTGCTGTATACGCAGGCGGTACGCCATCTGGGGCCGCAGGCGGTGGCCCTGCTGATGGCGATAGTGCCCGGCCTGTCCGCGCTGGCGGCGGTGCCGGTGCTCGATGAGCCCTTGTCGCTGCTGGCACTGGCCGGCCTGGCCGCAGTCACGGCCGGCGCAGTGCTGGGGGCGCGACAGGCCCCGCAGGCGACCTAGCCGGCCACGGCGGGCCTCAGTGGGCCTGGGGATTCCAGGAGAACAGGTGGCGCAAGCTCGTGCCGATCGCTGTCAGACCTGAATGGGCAGCACCGGCCATCCAGTGGCCGTAGGCGCTCACTTTCGCGAAAAACAAGCCTTGAAGGCGTTGCAGTTCGGCGGTACGCAATTGGCGGGCTTCCTTGTCGATGGCGGCCAAATTGAGGGGGAGCATGATGACTTCCTTTTAATGGTGCGGCGCAACACCGCATGCCTCCAATGTAATTACATATTGATATGAAGACAATATCAAATTATGGAACAACATTGATGAAATATATTCCATAATAGGACATGGATCGTGCTGCTCAGATGACCGCCTTTGTCCGTGCCGTGGAAACCGGCGGGTTTTCTGCTGCGGCGCGGGAAATGGGACTGACGCCGTCAGCCCTGTCCAAGCTGGTAACCCGGCTCGAGGATCGTCTCGGCGCCCGGTTGTTGCAGCGGACCACGCGCCGCCTGCAACTGACTGCCGAGGGCGAGGCCTTTTACGCCCGCGCCCGGCCGATACTGGCGGCGATGGACGAAGCCGAGGCGGAGGTCGCCGAAGCCGGCGCCAGTCCGCGCGGCATGCTGCGCCTGTACAGCGGCTCCACCTTCGGCACGCATCAGCTGGCGCCCGCGATCCCGCGCTTCCTCGAACTTCACCCGGCGGTCGAGATCGACATCACGATCAGCGATCAGCCCCTGGGGGCGATGCAGGAAGGGGTGGACCTGGCGATCCGCATCGGACCGCTGGTCGAATCCTCGCTGGTGGCACGCCGCATCTGCAACCTGGAGCGGGTGATCTGCGCCTCGCCCGGCTACCTGGAGCGGCACGGCCGGCCGCGCACCCCGGACGACCTGCAGCAGCACAATTGTCTGTGGATCACCAGCCTGCCCGCCCTGCGCCGCTGGCCCTTCGATACCGATGACGGCATCCGCGTGGTGCATGTGGACGGCAATGTCGTCACCAACAATGCCGAAACCGTGCTGCAACTGGCCCTGGCTGGAGTCGGCATCACGCGCCTGTCCGATGTCGTGGTCGCCGAATCGATCCGCAGGGGCACGCTGGTGCCGATACTTGTCGACTGGCACCACGTCGAGCCGGTGCCGCTGTTCGCCACTTATCCGAGCGGCCGCAACCTTTCGCCAAAGGTGCGCGCGATGGTGGACTTCCTGGTCGCCGAATTCGGCAGCGCGCCCTGGCGACAGGCGCACGCTTGAAACCCATATTCCTGTGAAGGTGCTCCCATGGCTACCCTGATCCTCCATCCCGGCAAGGAAAAATCCGTCCTGCGCCGCCATCCCTGGCTGTTCTCCGGTGCCGTCGCGCAGCTCGACGGCCGTGCCCGATCGGGCGATACCGTCGATGTCGTTGCGCACGACGGCCGGCCGCTGGCGCGCGCGGCCTGGAGCCCGGCTTCGCAGATCCGTGCCCGGGTCTGGAGCTTCGACGTGGCCGAGACCATCGATCACGCCTTCTTCAAGCGCCGCATCGCCGCTGCCGTGGCGCGCCGCGCCGCGCTGCCGGAACTCGCCGGGCAGCAGGGCCTGCGCCTGGTGCATGCCGAATCCGACGGCCTGCCCGGCGTCATTGCCGATCGCTACGGCGACACCGTGGTGGTGCAACTGACCACGGCGGGCGCCGACAAGTGGCGGGCCGCGATCGCCGACTCCCTGCAAAAGGCCACCGGCTGCGCGCGCATTTACGAGCGCTCCGACGTCGAGGTGCGCAAGCTCGAGGGTCTCGAAGCCGTGACCGGCTGGCTTCATGGCGAGGTCGCCGGAGAGGAACTGGTCATCGAAGAGAACGGCGTGCGTATGGCGGTCGATTATGCCGGCGGCCACAAGACCGGCTTCTACCTCGATCAGCGCGAAAATCGCCGCCGCGTCGCCGAACTGGCGCGCGCGCGACGCGTACTCAACTGCTTCTGCTACACGGGCGGCTTCTCGCTGCAGGCGCTGGCCGGCGGCGCGCGCGAGGTGGTCTCGATGGACAGTTCCGCTCCGGCGCTGGCCACGGCGCAGCGCAATCTCGCACTCAATCCGCAATTGAATAAATCCCGCGCGCTCTGGCGCGAGGCCGACGTCTTCGCCGAACTGCGCAATCTGCGCGCCAGCGGCGAGAACTACGACCTGATCATTCTCGATCCGCCTAAGTTCGCCCACACCGCCGCGCATGCGGATCGGGCCGCACGCGCCTACAAGGACATCAACCTCGGCGCCATGCGTCTCCTGGCGCCGGGCGGGCTGCTGATGACATATTCATGCTCGGGCGGCGTCAACGCCGAACTGTTCCAGAAGATCGTCGCCGGCGCCGCGCTCGATGTCGGCCGTACGGCGCGCATCGTGCAGCGCCTGCAGGGCGCCGCCGACCATCCGGTCGATCTGGCCTTCCCGGAGGGCGAATACCTCAAGGGCCTGCTGCTGCAGCTTGATTGATGGCGCGGCCTGTGGTCTGATAGCTGCCCCATGCGTCGCGCACTGAATCCCTTCCTGGCCCTGTTGCTCTCGCTGCTGCTGCTCGGCAGCCAGCAGGCCGCGCTCGCCCACATGCTGGGCCACGCCGTGGCACCTGCCGCAGCACAGGCGGCGACCGTGGTGCAGGGGGAAGATGCCGAGCATGGCGCCGCGCTGGTGCTGTCGCATGTGTGCACCACCTGCATCGCCTTCGCCGGCACCGACCTGGCGCCGCCGGCGCCGGTCCTGGCCGTGGCGTGCGCTGCCGACAGCGCCGCAGCGTCTGCGCTTGCCGTAGCGCCAGCGCCAACTCTTGCCTTCCTTGCGGCGTTTCGCAGTCGCGCCCCACCCCCGCTCCAAAGCTGCTGACGTTCTGCTGCGCCGCCGGCCATTGCCGGGTGGCGCTCCTTGTCATTTGCTCTGGAGCAACCATGAACCGCATTTCCGTTTCCATGCTGGCCGCCTGTGGCGTGCTGGCGAGTTTTCCCGCAGCGGCAGCCGATGCCGAACTGCAGGCCCTGCGCGAGGAAATCGCGCAAATGAGGAAGTCCTACGAACAGCGCATCGACGCGCTGGAACAGCGCTTGGCGCAGGCCGAGACCGGCCGGGCGCAAGCCCCAAGCGCAGCGCCCGCCGCCGGGGCGGCCGGCTTCAACCCCGAGATCGGTCTCAACCTGCAGGGCGCGCTGACCTCCACCCGGCTCGATCCGGCGAGCTGGACCCTGCAGGGCTTTGTTCCGCCCGGCGCGCCCGACGAGGTCGGGCCGCCGCGCCGGCGCGGCTTCACGGCGCAGGAGACCGAGCTCACCCTGGCCGCCAATGTCGATCCGAATTTCCGCGGCTATCTGAATCTGGCGTTGACGCCGGACAACACCGTCGAACTCGAGGAAGCCTATTTCCAGACCCTCGGCCTCGGCGCCGGCTTCACGCTCAAGGGCGGCCGCTTCCTCTCCGGCATCGGCTACAACAACGAGCGCCATCCCCATACCTGGGACTTCGCCGACGCGCCGCTGGCCTACACCGCATTCTTCGGCAACAAGCTGACGGCCGAAGGCCTGCAGCTCAGATGGCTGGCGCCGACCGAAACCTGGTTCGAACTCGGCCTCGAGGCCGGGCGCGACGACGGCTTTCCGGGGGGCGCCAGGAACAAGGGCGGTTCGGCGCTGGGCGCGGCCTTCGCCCGCACCGGCGGCGATCTCGGCATCGCACACACCTGGCGCGCCGGCCTGTCGTATGTCGCCACCGATCCCGGCGCGCGCGCCTACGACGGCATCGATGCCGCCGGCCTGAATACCAGCGTGGCATTCGCCGGCAGGAGCCGTACTGCCGGCGCCGACTTCGTCTGGAAATGGGCGCCGAATGGCAATCCGACCGAGCGCAATTTCAAGCTGCAGGCCGAATATTTCCGCCGCAATGAGACCGGCAGCCTGAGCTGCGCCGAACGCGATGCCAGCGGCGCCTGCGGCGGCGCGGCGGGGCTCGCCGACAGCTACCGCTCCAGCCAGTCCGGCTACTACCTGCAGGGCGTCTGGCAGTTCATGCCGCGCTGGCGGCTCGGTTACCGCCACGACCGGCTCGACTCGGGAACCACCCGCCTGGGCCCGGCGCTGGTCGCGACCGACCTGCCGCAACTCGCGGCCTGGCAGCCGCTGCGCAATACCGTGATGCTGGACTACGCCAGTTCCGAGTTCGCCCGCCTGCGCCTGCAGTTCGCCCGCGACAACTCGCGCGGCCCGGGTCTGGTGGACCAGCAGGTCTGGCTGCAATACGTGATGAGCATGGGCGCCCACGGTGCCCACAAGTTCTAGGAGATGACGATGCGATATTTCATGATGCTGATTGCCGCGCTGCTGGCGCTGCCGGCGCAGGCGGCGCAGGCGGCGCTCAATGTGCTGACCACGGTGCCCGAGTGGGCCGCGCTGGCGCAGGAAATCGGCGGCGACAGAATCAGGGTCGCATCGGTGACCACCGCGCTGCAGGATCCGCACCGCATCGAAGCGCGGCCTTCGCTGATCGCCCGGGCGCGCAATGCCGACCTGCTGATTGCCACCGGCGCCGAGCTGGAAGCCGGCTGGCTGCCGGTGGTGCAGCGCGAAGCCGGCAATGCCCGCATCCAGGCCGGCCAGCCGGGCTATTTCGAAGCCGCGGCCCATGTCCGCATGCTCGAAATTCCGGCGCAGCTGGATCGCGCCGACGGCGACGTCCATGCCAGCGGCAATCCGCACATCAACACCGATCCGCGCGTCTATCTGCAGGTCGGTGCGGCGCTGGCGGCGCGCCTGGCCCAGCTCGAGCCGGCCAATGCCGCAGCCTATCAGGCCGGCTACACGGCCTTCGCCGCGCGCTGGCGCGCCAACCTGGCGCGCTGGGAGCAGCGGGCGGCGGCCTTGCGCGGGCAGCCGGTGGTGGTGCAGCACAAGTCCTTTTCCTATCTGCTCGACTGGCTGGGCTTGAAGGAAGTGGCGACGCTGGAACCCAAACCCGGGGTCGAGGCTTCGGCCGCGCATCTGTCGCGTGTGCTGCAGCAGGTGCGCGGCCAGAGGCCGCGCTGGGTACTGCGGGCGGTCTGGGAAAGCAGCCGCGCGACCGACTGGTTTGCCGCCAACAGCGGCACGCCGGCCGTGGTGCTGCCCTTCACGGTCGGCGGCAGCGACGCGGCGAAGGATCTGACCAGCCTGTTCGACGACACGCTGGCGCGCCTGCTGGCGGTGAAGTGAGCATGAACACGCTCGACTGGACGCTGCTCGTCGTTCCCTTCGCCGCCGGCCTGTTGGTGCTGGCGACCCACGTCGTGCTGGGCATCGACGTGCTGCGCCGGGGCATCATTTTCATCGACCTGGCGATCGCCCAGGTGGCGGCGCTGGGCGCGGTGGCCGCCAGCCTGACCGATCTCGACGCCCTGCTGCATGGCTTCGGCCCGCGCGGGCTCGGTGCGCAACTCGCCGCGGCGCTGGCGGCGGGCATCGGCGCGCTGCTGCTGACCTGGTGCGAGCGGCGCTGGCCGGACATCCAGGAAGCGCTGATCGGCCTCGTCTTCGTCTTCGCCGCGGCCGCCGGCATCCTGCTGCTGGCGCGCCACCCGCACGGCGGCGAGCACCTGCGCGACCTGCTGGCCGGGCAACTGCTGTGGGTGAGTTGGCAGCAACTGCTGCCGGTGGCGGTGCTCTACGCCGGCATCCTGGCCTTGTGGTTCGGCCCCGCGCAACGCTGGCCGCGGCTGGGTTTCTACCTGTTGTTCGCCGTCACGGTGACGGCCTCGGTGCAACTGGTCGGCGTGCTGCTGGTGTTCGCCAGCCTGATCGCGCCGGCCGTGGCGACCCGCGCCCTCGACGGTGGACGCCGCGTCGTCAGCGGCTACCTGGTGGGCGCCGCGGCCTATGCCGCCGGTCTCGGACTTTCGCTATATGCCGATCTGCCGGCCGGGGCGACTGTGGTTTCCTGTCTCTGCCTGGCCGCATTTGCCGGGCTGCTCCTCTTCAGGCGCCGAAGTGGCGCGTTATACTGACCGGTCTTCAACAATCGCAGCGCCGATATTGCGCCAGAGTAGTGGCAGACGAAGACGACGACGATTTGATGTCCCTCGATTTCACGGTGCCCGGCGCGTTCGATACGCAGCCGGCGCAGCCTGCTGCGCCTGAAATTCCGGAACCGCCCGCCGAGCCGCCGCGGCCGCGGCGCACACCCCTGCCTCCGGCGCTGGCCGAAGCCGCCGAGATGTATGCCGCGGGACAGGAACTCGATGCCATGCGCCGCCTGGAGGCCGCGCTGAAGAGCGGTGAAGACCTCGGCGAGGCCGCCTTGCGCGCCTGGGGCGGGCTGTTCGATCTGCTGCAGGTGCTCGGTCGCCGTCCGGCTTTCGACGCCCTGGCACTGACCTTCGCGCGCCGCTTCGAGAAATCGCCGCCGGCCTGGAGTGCGGTGGCCGAGGACGACGAGCACACGGCTGCCGAAACCACCGGCGGGCGTGCCCACGTGTCCCTCAGTGGGGCGCTGAACGCCCGCATCGGCGAAGTTCTCAAGCAGACAATGAAACTGGCCGCCACCAGCACCCTGGTGCGCATGGACCTGGCCAAGCTGGTCGATGCCGACAACGACGGCGCGACGCTGTTGCTGCGCGGGATTGCCGCCCTGAAGCGGGCCAACAAGGAATTCGTATTCGGCAGCCCCGAGCATCTGGCGCAGATCCTGGCGGCGAAGCTGGTGCCGGGCGAGCGTCGCAACGAATCGATGTGGCTGCTGCTGCTGGAGCTGTATCAGCAGGCTTACCGCCAGGACGAATTCGAGGAAGCGGCGGTCAACTACGCGATCACCTTCGAGGTATCGCCGCCCTCCTGGGTCGCGCTGCCGGCGCGCGTCGAGGAAGCCCCGCGGCCTGCGCCTGCGCAGGCGCACAAGGCCGAAGGCATTGCCCTGAGCGGCCAGTTGCTGGGTGCCACCGCGGCCGACTTCGCGCCGCTGGAAGCGCTGCTCGCCGGCCGCGACGAATTCGATATCGATGCGCGCCACCTGGTGCGCATCGACGCCGCGAGCGCCGGGCAGCTACTCGAAGTGCTGACGCGACTTCACGCCAAGGGCAAGACGCTGCGCATTTCCGGCTTGAGCACGCTGGTCGCGGCCTACCTGGAGACGCTCGGCTTCGCCGATGTCGCCGAGGTGCGCGCCCGCGTCATTTGATGATTTTCCGCTGAGGAATTCCATGGAGCAATATCACGGCACCACCATCCTCTCCGTGCGCCGCGGCAACAGCGTTGCGCTGGGCGGCGACGGCCAGGTCACGCTGGGCAACATCGTGGTCAAGGCCACCGCGCGCAAGGTGCGGCGGCTCTACAACGAACAGATCCTGGCCGGCTTTGCCGGCGGCACGGCGGATGCCTTCACGCTGTTCGAGCGTTTCGAGGCCAAGCTGGAGCAGTACCAGGGCAACCTGCTGCGCGCCGCCGTCGAGCTGGCCAAGGACTGGCGTACCGATCGCGCGTTGCGCCGGCTGGAAGCCATGCTCTCGGTCGCCGACAGCGAGCATTCGCTGATCATCACCGGCAACGGCGACGTGCTCGAGCCCGAATACGGCATCGTCGCCATCGGCAGCGGCGGCGCCTACGCGCAGTCCGCGGCGCGCGCACTGCTGGAAAACACCGCGCTCGCCCCGGCCGAAATCGTCAAGAAGTCGCTGGAAATCGCCGGCGACCTGTGCATCTACACCAACCAGAACCACCTGATTGAAGTTCTCGAATGATCGAGAACTTCAATCGTGGCAAAAAGGCCCGCCCCCTCCCATCCGCCCACGGCAGGCTTTGCACAGCCTGCCGGCTGCGGCGGCGCGAAGCGATGCTTCGCGAAACCCCGCCTCCGCCCCCCTCGCGGGGGAGGCGACTGATTGGCTCGCTGCGCTCGTTTGCGGCGGGTGCCCACATTGGATGTTTCGCACGCACATGACCCAGATGACTCCCGCGGAGATCGTCTCCGAACTCGACAAGAACATCGTCGGCCAGGCGCGCGCCAAGCGCGCCGTGGCCATCGCGCTGCGTAACCGCTGGCGCCGCATGCAGGTCGCCGAGCCCTTGCGCACCGAGATCACGCCGAAGAACATCCTGATGATCGGCCCCACCGGCGTCGGCAAGACCGAGATCGCGCGGCGCCTGGCGCGGCTGGCCAACGCGCCCTTCATCAAGATCGAGGCGACCAAGTTCACCGAGGTCGGCTACGTCGGCCGCGACGTCGACACCATCATCCGCGACCTGGCCGAGACCGCGATCAAGAACGCGCGCGAAGAGGCGATGCGCATCGTCCGCGATCGCGCCATGGACGCGGCCGAGGATCGCGTGCTGGACGTGCTGCTGCCGCCCGCAAGAGTTGGTGCTGGCGAGACGGCGGAAGAAAGCGGGACGCGGCAGAAGTTTCGCAAGAAGCTGCGCGAGGGGGAACTCGACGACAAGGAAATCGAGATCGAGGTCGCCGCACCCCAGGCCAGCATGGAAATCTTCGCTCCGCCCGGCATGGAAGACCTGACGCAGCAGATCCAGGGCATGTTCCAGAACATCGGCGGCGGCAAGAAGCGCGTGCGCAAGATGAAAATCGCCGAAGCGATGAAGTCGCTGGCCGACGAGGAGGCCGCGCGCCTGATCAATGACGAGGAAGTCAAGACCGCAGCGCTGAAGAACGTCGAGCAGAACGGCATCGTCTTCCTCGACGAGATCGACAAGATCGCCTCGCGCTCCGAGGCTCACGGCGCCGAGGTCTCGCGCCAGGGCGTGCAGAGGGACCTCTTGCCGCTGGTCGAAGGCACAACGGTGTCGACCAAGTACGGCATGATCAAGACCGACCACATCCTGTTCATCGCCAGCGGCGCCTTCCACATCGCCAAGCCTTCCGACCTGATACCCGAACTGCAGGGCCGTTTCCCGATCCGCGTCGAACTCGATTCGCTCTCGGTCGACGACTTCGAACGGATACTCACGCAGACCGACGCCTGCCTCACAAGGCAGTACCAGGCCTTGCTGGCCACCGAGGACGTGACGCTGGAGTTCGCCGCCGACGGCATCAAGCGTCTGGCCGAGATTGCCTTCCAGGTGAACGAAAAAACCGAGAACATCGGCGCCCGCCGGCTCTACACGGTGATGGAGAAACTGCTCGAGGAGATTTCCTTCGATGCCGGCAAGCGCGGCGGTGAAAAACTTGTCATCGATGGTGCCTACGTCGATGTGAAACTCGGTGAACTGGCGAAGAACGAAGACCTTTCGCGCTACGTGCTCTGATGCTGGAACGCATCGCGGGAATCGTCTTCCCGATCTACGCCGTGGTCGCGGTGGGCTACGCCTACGGGCGCTGGAAGAAGCCGGACATGGCTTTCGCCAACCAGCTCAACATGGACATCTTCGTGCCGGCGCTGGTGTTCGCCGCACTGGCCTCAAAGTCCTTCGACATTGCGCAGAACCTGCCGCTCTTGCTCGGCGCCACCGTGGTGGTGCTCGGCACCGGGCTGCTGGCCTGGCCGGTGGCACGCATGATGGGCGTGGCGAACAACACTTTCGTGCCGCCGATGATGTTCAAGAATTCCGGCAACATGGGCCTGCCGCTGGCGGTGCTGGCCTTCGGCGAGGCGGCGCTGCCGGCCGCGGTGGTGCTGTTCTTCGTCGAAAACTTCCTGCACTACTCGTTGGGCACCTGGATGCTCGACCACCGCGCCAGGCTGTGGAATTTGTGGCGGGTGCCGGTGATCGCCGCGGCGCTGGCCGGGCTGGCCGTCAGCCTGCTGCATTTCCCCTTGTGGCAGCCGCTGTGGTTGGGCATCAAGCTGCTCGGCGACGTGTCGATTCCGCTGTTGCTGTTCTCGCTCGGCGTGCGCCTCACCGACAGCCGCCATGCCGACTGGAAGATCAGCCTGGTCGGCGCGATCACCTCGCCCGCCGCCGGGGTGCTGGTGGCGCTGCTGATGAACCTCGCGCTGGGCCTCACCGGGCGCGATGCCGCGATGCTGATCCTGTTCGGCGCCTTGCCGCCGGCCGTGCTGAATTACATATTTGCCGAGCGCTACCATCAGGAACCGGAGCGCGTCGCCTCGATGGTGCTGATCGGCAACATGGCGTCACTGGTGATCATTCCGCTGACTCTGGCATGGGTTTTGCGTTGATTCGAGAGTCCGAGCGCATCCCTGTTGTCGCGCCGGGAACCGCCGATTAACCGAGTCGGTCAGAATTGGGAATGCTGGTACGATTCAACATGATTCCTGATCCGATTCCTTGAGGAATTTCATCTTGGACTCTCCGTTCCAGCCGCACAGCGGCATCTCGCAGCTGAATTCCACGCTCTTCGACGTCAATCAAAGCGACGTCACGGGCACCGTGAATATGGCCAACCCCGGCGCGGTGGCGGACGCGATATGCACCATCCTGGCGCGGCGCTATGAGGATTTCGACGAAGTCATCCTGCGCGACGGTTTTCTCGATCTTGAGGATATATTCTGGGGCCGGCAAGCCGGGCTGTTGCCTTGCGATACGCCCTACCACGATCTGCGCCACTCGATGAGCACCGCCCTGGCCATGGCCCGTCTGGTCGATGGCTACGAGACGGTGCATGGCGGCAAGGAGCATGCGCTGGGGGTCGAGTTGGCAACTCTGGGCGTGCTGCTGGCCTTGTTCCACGATGTCGGCTTCATTCGTCGCCTGTCCGAGGCGGGCATCAACGGCGCCTGCCTGGTACGCGAGCACGAACAGCGTGGCGTGGATTTCATGCATGGGTATCTTGCCGCGGGGCCGCTCGCCCGCTTCGAGGACCTCGCCGAACTGATAAACGCCACGAATCTTGCGCGCTGCACCTGCGATACCCTGGCCGGACTGTCTCCGCAACTGGTCGATCTGGGCAAGATGCTGGGTACGTCGGACCTGATCAGTCAGATTGCCGGGCGCTATTATCTCGAACGTTGCCGATTTTTCCTTTTTCGGGAATTCGTCGCGGCAGGCGTGGACCGGACGACCTCGCCCGGCGGCGAAACCGTGATCCTCTATCCCACGCCCGAGGACTTGCTGCGCAAGACGCCCAGCTTTTACGAGCATCTGGTCAGGCCCCGCCTCGACGACGATTTCGGCAAGACCTACCGCTACGTCGCGGCCCACTTCGGCGGCGACGATCCCTATGCCCGATCGATGCAACGCAACTTCGACTTTCTGCACGGCCTGATCGAACGCAACGATTTTTCCGTACTGCAGCGCAAGCCCGTTCCGCTGATGCCCTTGCCGGAGTGACGAGCCGCAGCGCGCCTGCCCGGCGACGCTGGCCCCTCCGTTCCCGATGACAGCTGAAATTTCCGTTCCCAGGAGGCCGTATGAAGAGCGTTGAACAGATGGATGCCGTGATCGACCGACTCAATGCGGAAATTGGCGACCTCGGTCTGTGGTCTCCCCCCGCGGTGCTGAAGCTGCACGAGTGGATACGCGAGGTCGATACCCTGATCAGGAAGGAGTTCACCCGCCGCGCGGCAAGTCACCACCAAAGCCCGCATCGCTGAGGGGCAGACGAGTCAGTCCGCGCCTGCGCCGAAGACGAAGGCGTCCAGCGCCAGCGCGCCCAGTTGGCAGTCGCTGAAGGCGCTGTGCAGTTCGGCCTGGTCGGCGGCGGCGCCGAGCGCGACAAACAGCGGCAGCAGATGTTCCGGCGACGGATGGGCGCGCGCCGCGTGCGGCGCCTGACGGTGCCAGGCGAACAGCGCCGACAGGTCGTGCCGCTGCAGCGCAGCGACAAACCAGTCACGAAATTCCGCGACATAGGGCAGGGCCGCGCCGTCCGCGGCGTCGGCAACCAGGTCGCGCAGATTGTGCGTAAGCCCGCCCGAGGCGAGGATCAGCACGCCACGCCGGGTCAGCATCCGCAGCGCCTGGCCCAGTCGGTAATGGGCTTCGGCGTCGGCCTGCGGCATCACGGCGAGCTGGATCACGGGAATGTCGGCGGTCGGATACATGAAGCGCAGCGGCGACCAGGCGCCGTGATCGAGCCCGCGCTGGCGGTCCACCTCGATGCCGGGCAGCAGTTCGACGACCATCGCGGCGAGGTCGGCCGCACCCGGTGCCGGGTAGTCGAGCGCGTAGAGCGCCTGCGGAAAGCCATAGAAGTCGTGGATCGTCGCCGGCTGCGTGGCGGCGCTGACCGCCGGCGCGCGCGTGGTCCAGTGCGCCGAGACGGCGAGGATCGCCCGCGGCCGCGGCAGTTCCCGGGCCAATGCCTGCCACGCCGGGCCGGCGCGGCCGGGTTCCAGCAGCAGCAGCGGCGAGCCGTGGGAAATGAAGATGGGTGAAATCGCTTGCATGGACACAGTCTAGCCTGGGCTGGAGCCGCGGTCAGCGGGCGGCGCGGAACACTCTGTTGTGCCCGGCGCAACGCGCCGCGGCGGGCGCATTTGACTATACTCATCGCGCATCGGACAGCGGAGAGCCAGCATGACCACCACGATTTTTACCCGCATCATCGCCGGGGAACTGCCCTGCGCCAAAGTCTACGAGGACGATCTGGTGTTCGCCTTCATGGACGCCGGCCAGGTCAATCCGGGCCATGTCATCGTCGCCAGCAAGGCGCCGTTCGAGACCCTGATGGACGCCGACGAAGCCACGGCGCAGGCCATGATGGCAGCCGCTTGGCGTATCGCGCGCGCAGTGCAGGAAGCCTTTGCACCGGCCGGCATGACCATCCTCCAAGCCAATCGGGCCGCCGGCTGGCAGACCGTGCCGCATCTGCATCTGCATGTACTGCCGCGCCACGCCGACGACGGCGTCGATCTGACCTGGCCGCGCAAGGAGCCGGGGCTGGAAAAGCTCAAGGAACTGGCGGCGATGATCTGCCTCTGAGGGTGGGGGCGACTTGTGGGGCCGGCTTGTAGGGCCGGTGTGTAGGGCCGACCTGTAGGGCCGACCTGTAGGGCCGACCTGTAGGGCCGACTTCAGTCGGCCGGCGGAGGATGGGCCGGTTGATGATGGCGGACTGAAGTCCGCCCTAAGGTCCGGCCTATGTCCGCTCCGGCTTCTTCTCGATCAGTTCGGTCTTGTAGCCGTCCGGGTCCTCGACGAAGGCGATCACGCTGCTGCCGCCCTTCATCGGTCCGGCTTCGCGCGTGACCTTGCCGCCACGCTGGCGGATCGCAGCGCAGGCCGCGTAGGCGTCTTCGACGGCGAGCGCGATATGGCCGTAGCCGGTGCCGATCTCATAGCGATCGACGCCCCAGTTGTGGGTCAGTTCGATCACCGCAGCGTCCTTTTCGTCCTGGTAGCCGACGAAGGCCAGGGTGAATTTTCCTTCCGGGTAGTCGTGACGGCGCAACAGGCGCATGCCCAGGACTTCGGTATAGAAGGCCAGCGATTTGTCGAGATCGCCGACGCGCAGCATGGTGTGCAGGATACGCATGGTGGATTCCTTCAAAGTATGGGCAGCGATGCGGCGCGCTGCTTGAGTTCGGTGCGCGCGGCTTTCCACTCGGGGTAGAGCGAGCTGACCACGCGCCAGAAGCGTTCGCTGTGATTCATTTCCAATAGGTGTGCGACCTCGTGGGCCACCACGTAATCGCCCAGGTGCGTCGGCAGGTGAATCAGGCGCCAATTGACGCGGATGCCGCCGTGCCGGCTGCAACTGCCCCAGCGCGTTTGCGCCGACGACAGGCCGAGTTTGGGCACGACCAGATCGAGGCGGGCGGTGAAGTGGGCCAGACGTTCGCCAAAATGGGTGAGCGCCCGCTTCTGCAGGGCGCGCACTGCCAGTTGGCCCAGGTCGGCTTCCGGGCGCGCTTCGAGCACCAGCAGCTCGCCGACCCAACGCACCCGGTTGGCGCCGGGCAGGACCCGCACTTCCGCCTCGCTGTCGAGCAGCGGCAGGCGGGCGCCGTCCTTGACCGTCAGGTGGCGCGGCTGCGTGGCGTGCGCCAGTTCGCCGAGTTTCTTCAGCACCCAGTCGCCGTGGCCCTGGACGAAGGCTTCGATCTCGGACTGGCTGGTCCGATGCGGCGCGCCGATGCGCAGGCCGCGTTCGTCGATGGTCATCGACAGGCGCTTGGCCCCGCTCTTAAAGCGGTAGTCGACGATGCGGCCGCCGATCAGCAGGTGGCGCGTCTTCGCCTCGGGCGGCGGCGAGGGCAGGCGGAATAGCTTGAGCTGTTCGAGAAACATCGGACTGCTCAGTGCCTGACCAGCGGCGCGCCGAAGAGATCGAGGCCCTGGTGCTCGGGCGGCAGGGCGGCGATGGCGCGGGCGATCGCCTGCTCGATGACGGCGGACGGCTGCTCGATCAAGCGCCAGTTGCAGCGCAGCGTTTCACTGTCCTGCACCTCGACCCAGTTGCCGCGTGCGGCGAAGGAAAGCGCCAGACGCGGCGCACGCCGTGCCGCCAGCGTCGACTTTTGTTCGATGATCTGCTGCAGGCGCTGCTTGGCTTCGGCGCGCAGCCAGGCTTCGGCGCGGTCCTGGATCTGGCGCGGGGTGGCCTGCGGCGGCAGCGGCAGGGCCAGCGCCGCGCCTTCGCGGACGGCTTCCTTGTGCGTGGTGTCGAGCACCAGGCGCAGGCTGCCGCCGAGAAACGCCAGTTCGGCGCCGTCGTGCCAGCGGCTGGCGGGCGCGGCTGCGCCGGAGTCGAGCTTGAGTTTGAGTTGCGGATTGCGGCTGCCGGCGCTCATTGGACTACCCTCCCCCCAGCCCCCTCCCCGGAGGGGGTGACGGTGGTTCGCCGCTGCGCGGCTCCGGTGAGTGACTGGCGCCCGCTTGGGGCGGCCCGGCGCGAGGCGCTCATGCGGGCGCTCCATAAAGATGCGGGCTGATGCGGCGCATTTCGGCCTCGATCCAGGCTTCGGCACTGGTCAGCACTTCGTTCGCCGTGAGACCAGCGGGATCGATGGGCGGGCCGACGCTGACGGTCGCCGTGCCGCTGCGCTTGAACAGGGCGTTGCGGCCCCAGAACTCGCCCGAATTGAGCGCCACGGGAACCACCGGTGCGCCGGTCTCGACCGCGAGCAGCGCTCCGCCGCCCTTGTAGCGGTTCTTCGATCCCGGCAGCGAGCGCGTGCCTTCCGGGAAGATGATCACGGTGTAGCCGTTGGCGAGGCGATCGCGGCCCTGCGCGACCAGGCGCTTGAGGCTGGACTTGGTGGCGCTGCGATCGGTCTCGATCATCGGTATCGAGGCCAGCGCCCAGCCGAAGAAGGGCAGGTACTTGATCTCCTTGCGCCAGACAAAGACCGTGTCCTTGAACACCTCCTGCAGCATGAAGGTCTCCCAGGCCGACTGGTGCTTGCACAGCACCACCGCGGGTCGCGCCGGAATGTTTTCGGCGCCGAGCAGGCGATAGGGTATGCCCAGCACATGCTTGATCAGCCAGATCGTGAAATTCACCCAGGGCACCACGGTCCGGCGCCGCATCTGCTGCGGCAGCGGACGGCAGAGGATCACACCCAGGGTGTAGGGCGGCGTCACCACCAGCAGGATCAGCAGGAACAGCAGGGAACGGATTACGGCCATCAGCGCGCGATGTGGGCCGCGGCCGCGGCCAGGTCGGGAAACACCAGCGTATCGGGCGGCAGGGCGGGATCGTCGACGGTCTTGCGGCCCTTGCCGGTCAGCACCAGCATCGGCTGCGCGCCGACGGCGGCGGCGGCCTGCAGGTCGCGCAAGCTGTCGCCGATGGCCGGCACGCCGGTCAGGTCGGCGTTGAAGCGCGCGGCGATCTCGCGCAGCATGCCGGGCTTGGGTTTGCGGCAGTCGCAATTGTCGGCGTTGGTGTGCGGACAGAAGAATATCGCGTCGATGCGGCCGCCGACCTGGGTCAGCGCCTTCAGCATCTTGTCGTGGATGGCGATCAGGGTATCGGTCTCGAACAGGCCGCGGCCGACGCCCGACTGGTTGGTCGCCACCACCACGCGGTAGCCGGCCTGGTTCAGCCGCGCGATGGCGGCCAGGCTGCCGGGAATCGGCTTCCATTCCTCCGGCGACTTGATGTACTGGTCGGAGTCGTGGTTGATCACGCCGTCGCGATCGAGAATCACAAGTTTCATGGTTTCATTTTCGCCGTAGCGCCAGCGCCAACTTTGCCGAACACCGCCGCAAAATACGCGTTTATCGCCATGCTCAGGCAGACAGTTTCGAAATGTCGGCGACGCGGTTCATCGCATGGTGCAGCGTGGCCAGCAAGCCGAGACGGTTCGCGCGCAGGGCCGCGTCCTCGACGTTGACCATCACGTCGTCGAAGAACTTGTCCACCGGCACCCGGAGGGCTGCCAGCGATTGCAGCGAGGCCGTGTAGTCGCCACGCTCGAAGGCGGCGTCGGCTTGCGCCTTGACCGTGCCGAGCGCCTGGTTCAGCGCGACTTCGGCGGATTCCTTGAGCAATGCGGCTTCGACGTTCGCAGTCAGCGTGCCCTCGGCCTTCTTGAGAATATTGCCGACGCGCTTGTTGGCGGCAGCCAGGCTGGCGGCTTCCGGCAGCGCGGCGAAGGCGCGCACCGCGGCCAGGCGCTTCGGGATGTCGCCGAGACGTTGCGGACGCAGGCTGATCACGGCATCGACTTCGAGCGCCGAGTAACCCTGCTCGCGCAGACTGCCGGCGAGGCGCTCGTAGATGAAATCCGAAAGCTGTTCGATCACCTTGGCGTCGATCAGTTTGGCCGCATTGAATAACCATTCCAGATCAAGCGGCAGGCCATCGTGGCCAGGCTCGATCAGCATGCGGATCATGCCCAGTGCATGGCGGCGCAGCGCGAAGGGATCCTTGTCGCCGGTAGGCAGCTGGCCGATGCCGAACATGTCGGCCAGCGTCTGCAGCTTGTCCGCCAGCGCGACGCAAAGGCCGACCTCGCCGCGCGGCAGTTCGTCGCCGGCGAAGCGCGGCTTGTAGTGGTCTTCGATGGCGTCGGCGATCGTAACGGGCTCGCCGTCGTGCAGCGCGTAGTATCGGCCCATGATGCCCTGCAGCTCGGGAAACTCGCCGACCATGTCGGTCAGCAGGTCCGCCTTGGCCAGCACCGCGGCGCGGTCGGCGGCATTCGCCAGCGCCTCGCCGCCGAGCCTGTATCCAATGTTGCGAGCCAGCGCGGCGACGCGCTCGACGCGTTCGCCCTGGGTGCCCAGCTTGTTGTGATAGACCACCTTGGCCAGGCCGGGGATGCGGTCCATCAGCGACTTCTTGCGGTCCTGGTCGAAGAAGAACTTGGCATCGGCGAGACGCGGGCGCACCACGCGCTCGTTGCCGCCGACTACGGCGGATGCGTCGGCCGGGCTGATGTTGCTGACGACGAGGAACTTGTTGCTCAGCTTGCCTTCCCCCCCGCCACTTAACAGCGGGAAATACTTCTGGTTGGCCTTCATGGTCAGGATCAGGCATTCCTGCGGCACGTCGAGGAATTCCTGCTCGAAGGCGCAGGTCAGCACGTTCGGCCGCTCCACCAGCGCGGTGACTTCGTCGAGCAGGGCGTCATCGTCGATCGCCTGCAGGCCTTGCTTTGTCGCCGCAGCCTTGAGCTGGCGCTCGATCTCGGCACGGCGCGCGGCAAAGCCAGGGATCACGGCGCCTTCGGTTTCCAGTTGCTGTGCGTAGCTGTCGGCATCCTTGATCGACACGATCGGATTCGTGGCTTCGAAGCGGTGACCCTGGGTCTCGCGGCCGGCCGTGAGGCCGAGCACCGAGATCGGCACCACGTCGGCACCGTGGAGCGCAAGCAGCTTGTGCGCCGGGCGCACGAAGTTGACGCTGCTCCAGCCGTCGGCGAGCTGGTAGCTCATCACCTTGGGAATCGGCAGCGCGGCGAGCGCGGCCTCCAGCGCCGTTTGCAATCCCTCCGCCAGCGTGGCGCCGGGTACGACGCTGTCGAGGAACAGGGCTTCGGCCTTGCCGTCGGGCTGGCGCTTCAGCGTTGGGACTGCCGAGGCGTCGGCTCCCAGCGCGGCGAGCTTTTTCAGCAGTGCCGGCGTGGCATTGCCGTTGGCATCGAGCGCGACGGCAGCCGGCATCAGCTTTTGCTGCACCTGCTTGTCAGCAGCTTTGGCGGCAACCTCGGTGGCATGTACCGCCAGGCGGCGCGGTGAAGCGAATGGAGTTGCGATTGACCCTGCGTCGACCAAACCCTGCGATTTGAGGCTTGCGGTCAGCGCGACGGCGAAGGATTCACCCAGCTTCTTCAGCGCCTTGGGCGGCAGCTCCTCGACGAAGAGTTCGACCAGAAGATTTTTCGTCGTCATTTCGGTTGTTCCAAAACGTGTTGATTGCGGGAGGCATAGCGGGCGCCAAGGATGGCGGGTATCCGGATCCGTCCATGTCCCCCGTCGCGGGCTGCGCCCGCTCCGCCCACGGCTTGCCCTGCATGGCAAGCCGGCTGCGGCAGCGCGGAGCAGTGCTCCGCGAAACCCTGCCTACGCCCTCCTTGACTTACCGGATCCGGATACCCGCCATCCTTGGCGGGATATGCTTGTGCCTTGCAACCGGAAACCGGCGACGGCCTCACCTGGTCGGGAGGGCAGGGCGTTCCGCGCAGCGAAGTTAAAAAGGAGGAGACGCCCGCAGGGCGCCGACGGGTGACATGAGCGGAGCGGAATGCCCTGCCCTCCCGATCACGCGCCTGCCAACAATCCACTACAACTACCATCTCAGGCGGCCCTCTTTTCGTTCAGCTTGGCCAGCACTTCCTCGGCCCAGGCCCTGGGCGCCATCGGAAAGTCCAGCCGGGCGCGGCTGTCGAGATAGCTCTGCGCCACGGCGCGCGCCAGGTTGCGGATGCGGCCGATGTAGGCCGCGCGCTCCGTGACCGAGATCGCGCCGCGCGCGTCGAGCAGGTTGAAAGTGTGCGCGGCCTTCAGCACCTGTTCGTAGGCCGGCAGCGCCAGTTGCTGTTCCATCAGGTGTTTGGCGTTGCCCTCGTGCGCGCCAAAGGCGGTGAGCAGGAAGTCGACATTGCTGTGCTCGAAGTTGTAGGCACTTTGCTCCACCTCGTTCTGGTGGAACACGTCGCCGTACTTCAGGCCCGGCGCATAGACCAGGTCGAAGACGTTCTCGACGCCCTGCAGATACATCGCCAGCCGTTCCAGGCCATAAGTGATTTCGCCGGTGATCGGCTTGCAGTCGATGCCGCCGACCTGCTGGAAGTAAGTGAATTGCGTGACCTCCATGCCGTTCAGCCAGACTTCCCAACCCAGGCCCCAGGCGCCCAGCGTCGGGTTCTCCCAGTCGTCCTCGACGAAGCGCACGTCGTTTTGCTTCAGGTCGAAGCCCAGCGCTTCGAGCGAGCCAAGATACAGCTCAAGGATGTTGGCCGGCGCGGGCTTGAGGACCACCTGGTACTGGTAGTAGTGCTGCATGCGATTGGGATTCTCGCCGTAGCGGCCGTCCTTGGGGCGGCGCGAGGGCTGGACGTACGCGGCCTTCCACGGCTCGGGGCCAAGGGCGCGCAGGAAGGTGGCGGTGTGGCTGGTGCCGGCGCCGACTTCCATGTCATAAGGCTGCAGCAGCGCACAGCCCTGTTCGTTCCAGAACTCCTGCAGACGCAGGATGATTTGCTGAAACGTCGGCTTTGAAGACTCATGCCCGCTTGCTGGCGCGAGGCCGGGTTCGGTGGTGCTCATCGGGTATCCCCGCAAATTCGCAAAAGGGGCGATTTTACAGGGTTTCCATGGCCGGCTTGAAGCCGCCGGCTCAGGCGCGGCCGCTTCCGGTATCATCCCCGCACTGAAACCAGAGCCCAAAGGAGTAGTACCGTGGATCATCAAGTCAGCGTGGTGTTGAAGAACGGCGAGCGTTACGATTTTCCTCTCGGTGCGGAAGATCTCGCGGCCTTCGACCCTGCCAGTGCGCGGCACTGGATTGCCGCGGCATTTCTCGAAGCGGGACTGGAAACGCCGAACCCGATGGGCAAAATGCTGCTGGTCGACCAGATCCTTTTGCTGGCGATGAACTTCAAGCCCTCCGACTACAAACCGCTGACGGCGGACGCGCGTCGTTTCCTCTGCGCTGCGCTGCAGGCCATGGGGCGTCCCAGCCTGACCATCGACCTCGCGGCCTACAAGCTTTAATTCCTGCGCCGGCGCAACGCAGTCAGGCAGGCACCGGCGGCCAGCAGCAAGGCCAGCAGGTTGCCCCAGCGGGCATAGGGCGTCAGGCCGCTGCGGCCCTGGGCCTGCACCACCAGTGCGGCGGTGACGAAGGGCGGCAGGGCGGCGGCGACGACGCCATTGGCTGCAACCATCGCGGTCATCCCGGTATTGGTGGCACGCAACATCACGCGGCCGGTTTCGATGGCACGCAACTGGGATATCTGCAGGTGTTGCGGCTGCGCCAGCGAATCGCCGAACCATGCCGTGTTGGACAGGTTAACCAGCAGGGTTGCGGCAGGCAGTGCGCCGAGCAGTTCCTCGCCGAACAGATCCTCGTAGCAGATGTTGGGCGCAATCCGCTGCCCGGCCACGGTCAGTGCCTCCTGGAACGGAGGACCGGCGGTGAAATTCGACATCGGGATGTGCGCAAAGCGGAAGAACCAGGCAAAGCCCGGCGGCGGGTATTCGCCGAAGGGCACCAGGTGACGCTTGGCGTAGGCTTGCGCGGCCAGATCCGGAGTCAGCGTCACGGCGCCGTTGGTGTAGCCGCCAGCGGTGGTGGCGACGGCGACGCCGAACAAGGCGTCGCCGTGACGGGTCAGGCCGCGCAGGATATCGCGCGGGACCTCGTTGAAGTAGAGCGGCAGGGCGGTTTCGGGCAGCACGGTGAGCGCAGCCGGATGCTCGTTGGCCAGGCGCAGATAGGTGTCCACCGACAGCGGCAGGCGCTTCGGATCCCACTTCAGGCTTTGCGGCACGTTGCCCTGCAGCAGGCTGACGGTGATCGGGCTACCTGCCGGCTGGGTCCAGTCCATGCGCCGCAGCAACCCGCCGGCGCCGAGCAGCAACAGAATGGCGGCCCATGCCGCCGGCTTGCGCCAGCCTGCAGCCAGCAATGCGCCGATCAGCGCCACGATGAGGCCAACGCCATACACGCCCAGCACCGACGCCCAGCCCGCCAGCGGGCTCGGCGGGCTTTGCGAATAGCCTACGGCGAGCCAGGGAAAGCCGGTAAATAGCGATCCGCGCAACCATTCGGTGAGGGTCCATAGTCCGGCGAAGAGCAAGGCGTCGCGCAGGGTGTTGCCGCGCCAGCGCAGAAACAGGCCACCGGCCAGCGCCGGAAACAGCGCGAGATAAAGACAGAACAGCAGCGTCGCACCGGCGGCAGGCAGTGGCGCCATGCCGCCGAATTGCGAGAGGCTGACATAGACCCAGGACACGCCGAACAGGAAGCAGCCGGCTCCCCAGGCCAGGCCCAGCAACAGCGCCTGGCGTGCCGTGGCAGCGCCGCGCCAGAGCAGGAACAGGCCGCCCAGGGCAAGAGTTGGTGCTGGCCAGACGGGGAAATGCGCGGCGAAATAGGTATCGAAGGGCGCGAAGCCGAGGACGCAGAAGGCGCCCAGCGCGAACGCGGCAAGCAGGGCAACTGCCGGCCGCCGCTGCGTCATTCGTCTACGGCGAGGGGCGCTGCGAGCGGCAGATCCTTTTGCGGATCGACCAGCAGGGTATGTACGCGGCGGCTGTCGGCACGCAGGATCTGCAGGCGCATGCCGTCGATGGTGACCACTTCGTTGCGCTTGGGCAGGCGGCCCAGATGATGGATCACGAGGCCGCCCACGGTGTCGAAATGCTCGTCGGAAAATTCCGTGGAGAAGGCGGCATTGAAGTCGGCGATCTCGGTCACGGCCTTGACCCGATAGCGGCCGGTATTGTCCTTGACGATGTTGTCGGCGGTCTCGTCGAAGTCGTACTCGTCCTCGATGTCGCCGACGATCTGCTCCAGCACGTCTTCGATGGTGACCAGACCGGCGACGCCGCCGTATTCGTCGACCACGATCGCCATGTGGTTGCGCGAGGCGCGGAATTCGCGCAGCAGCACGTTGAGCCGCTTGGATTCGGGGATGAAGATCGCCGGCCGCAGGGTGTCGCGCAGATCGAATTCCTTGCCGGCGAAATAGCGCAGCAGGTCCTTCGCCAGCAGGATGCCGAGCACGTCGTCCTTGCTCTCGCCGATCGCGGGAAAGCGCGAGTGCGCGGTTTCGAGCACGACCTCGACGATCTGTTCCGGTGAATCGTTGATATACACCACGTCCATCTGCGCGCGCGGCACCATGATGTCGCGCACCGCCATGTCGGCGACGAACAACGCGCCTTCGATGATGGACAGTGCATCAGCGTCCATCAGGTGGCGCTCGAAGGCGCCGTGCAGCAGTTCAAGGAGTTGTTCGCGGTCTTCGGGTTCGCGCAGCAGCAACGCGGAAAGACGTTCGATCAGGCTGGGTCGACTGGATGGGTCCATGCTTAAGCGTAAGGATCGGGGTAACCGAGAGCATCCAGGATTTCGCGTTCAAGCGCTTCCATGTGTTCGGCATCACCGCTGCCGGCTTCGTGGTCATAGCCCTGAAGGTGCAGCATACCATGCACGACGAGGTGCGCGTAGTGGGCCTCGCGCGACTTGCCCTGTTGTTCTGCTTCGCGTGCCACCACCGGCAGGCAGAGCACCAGGTCGCCGCTGATCCGGTCGCCGGATTCGTAGGGGAAGGACAGCACATTGGTGGCGTAATCCTTGCCGCGGTAGTCGCGGTTGAGATTGCGTCCTTCTTCGTCGCCGACGAAACGCAGCGTCACCTCGGCGGGCAGCGCACAGGCCGCGCGCACCCAGCGGCGAAGCTGCGGACGGGTCGGTGCCTGCTCCTTGCCACCCGGGTACTGCACCGACAGCCGCAACTCAGGCAGTCGGTGTCGAGTGCGAGCTGCCGTGCTTCTCATAGGCATCGACAATACGCGCTACCAGCGGGTGGCGTACCACGTCGGAGGCGTCGAAATCGGTGAAGGCGAGTCCGCGTACTTCGGCCAGGATGCGGCGCGCCTCGACCAGGCCGGACTTCTGGCCGCGCGGCAGATCGATCTGCGTCACGTCGCCGGTGACCACCGCCTTGGCGCCGATACCGATGCGGGTGAGGAACATCTTCATCTGTTCCGGCGTGGTGTTCTGCGCCTCGTCGAGAATGATGAAGGCATGGTTCAGGGTGCGGCCGCGCATGTAGGCCAGCGGTGCGATTTCGATGCTCTGTTTCTCGAACAGTTTGGACACCTTCTCGAAACCCATCAGGTCGTAGAGTGCGTCGTAGAGCGGGCGCAGATAGGGATCGATTTTCTGCGCCAGGTCGCCGGGCAGGAAGCCCAACCGCTCGCCGGCTTCGACCGCCGGCCGGGTGAGGACGATGCGGCTGACCTGATCGCGCTCGAAGGCATCGATCGCCGAGGCGACCGCAAGATAGGTCTTGCCGGTGCCGGCCGGGCCGATGCCGAAGGTGATGTCGTGGTCCTGGATGGCGCTCAGATACTTGGCCTGGTTCGGCGTGCGCCCGTGCAGATCGGTCTTGCGGGTCAGCAACCCGGCATTCGGTTGCGCCGGGGTCCGCGCATTGCGGTTGCGCGTGATTTCGATGAGGCCTAGCTGCAGTTCGTCGATCGACAGCGGTTCGCTTGCCTGTGCGTAGAAATGCTGCAGGGCCGTGGCGGCCAGGCGCGATTGCGGCAGCTCGCCGTTGATGCGGCAATGCGGGCCGCGCCGGCTGATGGTGACATCGAAGGCGGCCTCGATCTGGCGCAGGTTCTCGTCCAGCGCGCCGCACAGATTCTGCAAGCGCGCGTTGTCGAGCGGCTGCAGGACAAGACTCAGGGCACGGGGGGCGATCATGCGATTCGGCGGTATGCGCGCCTAGGCCTGCGTCACGACTTCGCCGCGCAGGCTGTGCGGCAAGGCGGCGGTGATGGTGACGTCGATGAAGCGGCCGATCAGGCGTTCGTTGCCGGCGAAGTTGACCACGCGATTGTTGTCGGTGCGCCCGGCCAGTTCGCTGGCATCCTTTCGCGCGTGGCCTTCGACCAGGACGCGTTGCGTCGTGCCGACCATCGCTTCGCTGATCCGCAGCGCCTGCGCCTCGATGGTTTTCTGCAAGCGCATCAGGCGTCTAATCTTGAGTTCCTGCGGCGTGTCGTCGGCCATCTCGGCGGCCGGCGTGCCGGGGCGCGGGCTATAGACGAAGGAGAAGCTGTTGTCGAAATTCAGTTCCTCGACCAGGCGCATGGTCTTCTCGAAATCCTCCTCGGTCTCGCCGGGAAAGCCGATGATGAAGTCGGAAGACAGCGACAGATCGGGGCGTGCCGTCCTGAGCCTTCTCACCAAAGACTTGAATTCGAGCACCGAATAGCCGCGCTTCATGGCGGCCAGGATGCGGTCGGAACCGGATTGCACCGGCAGGTGCAGGTGCGAAACCAGCTTGGGCGTGCTGTGGTACGCGTCGATCAGCCTTTGCGTCATCTCGCGTGGGTGCGAGGTCGTATAGCGTATGCGCTCGATGCCTTGCATTTCGGCCAGGGTTTCGATCAGGAAAGCGAGGTCGGCTGTCTCGTCGTCAGCGTCGTCCAGCGTTCCTCGATAGGCATTGACGTTCTGGCCCAGCAAAGTGACTTCGCGCACGCCGCGCGCGACCAGCCCGGTGATTTCGGCGACGACGTCGGCCAGCGGGCGCGACACTTCCTCGCCGCGCGTGTAGGGCACGACGCAGAAACTGCAGTACTTGGAACAACCCTCCATGATCGAGACGAAGGCCGAAGTTCCGGTAACGGTGGCGGGCGGCAGGGCATCGAACTTCTCGATTTCCGGGAAGGAGATGTCGACCTGCGCGCGCCCGCTTTCGCGCCGCGCGGCGATCATCTGCGGCAGGCGGTGCAGGGTCTGCGGGCCGAAGACGAGATCGACGTAGGGCGCACGGGCGACGATGGCCGCGCCTTCTTGGCTGGCGACGCAGCCGCCGACGCCGATCACCAGGTTCGGATTCTGCTGCTTCAGGTGCCTGATCCGGCCCAGATCGTGGAATACCTTCTCCTGTGCCTTCTCGCGCACCGAGCAGGTATTGAACAGGATGATGTCGGCTTCTTCGGGATTGTCCGTCTTGACCGCGCCGTCGCTGCCGGCCAGCAGGTCGGCCATCTTGTCGGAGTCGTATTCGTTCATCTGGCAGCCGAAGGTGCGGATGAACACTTTCTTTGCCATCGTGGGTTGCGTGAAATGGATGAAGAAGGCCGGCAATTATAGAACAGCCGTAGTCATCGCCCGTTTGCTACCATCGCCGCCATGAAAACCAAGTTCCAGGGCGGGCCGAAGTCCGCCACACCGGCGTCAAGCGCAGCGATCGCAACAAAACCTGCAGTCGTCCTGCTCTCCGGCGGCCTCGATTCCGCCACGGTGCTGGCCCTGGCGCGCGAGCAGGGCTTTGCCTGTCATTGCCTGTCGCTCGATTACGGGCAACGGCATGGCGCCGAGCTGCAGGCGGCGGCGCGCGTTGCCGCAGCTCTTGGGGCGACGGCGCATCGCGTGCTGAAGCTCGATCTCGGCCAGTTGGGTGGTTCGGCGCTGACCGACAGCTCGATCGCCGTGCCGATTGCCGGCGTGCAGCCGGGCATCCCGGTCACCTATGTTCCTGCCCGCAACACGATCATGCTGTCGCTGGCCCTGGCCTGGGCGGAGGTGCTCGGGGCGCAGGACATCTTTGTCGGCGTCAATGCCGTGGACTATTCGGGTTATCCGGATTGTCGGCCCGAATTCATCCGCGCTTTCGAGGCACTCGCCAATCTGGCGACCAAGGCCGCGGTCGAAGGCCGCCCGCTCAAACTGCACGCGCCGCTGATCGCCATGAGCAAGGCGCAGATAATCGCCAGCGGCGCCCGGCTGGGCGTCGACTACGGCATCACCGTTTCCTGTTACCAGGCCGACGCGCAGGGCCGCGCCTGTGGCGTGTGCGACTCCTGCCGCTTGCGCAGCGAAGGCTTTGCCGCCGCCGGTGTGGCCGATCCGACCCGTTACGCGGATGGCAATTGATTGCCATTATTCGGGGTCAAAGAAGACTGATTCCAAGCTCCGGTCGATATCCTAGAATGATTTGCTATTTGTAAAAGAATCAAGCCACGACGATGGCTTCTGGGGGGAGTATGGAATTCACTATTCATTTGCAGATCCTGGGCATTGTGCTCGTCACCGGCATGGTCATGGGCGCGGTGGCCAACAAGACCAACTTCTGCACCATGGGCGCCGTATCGGACTGGGTGAACATGGGCGACACGGGGCGTCTGCGCGCCTGGTTGCTGGCGATTGCCGTGGCCACGCTCGGCGTCGTGGTGCTTGAAGCCTCGGGCAAGGCCGTTATCGGTACCAGCACTTTCCCGCCTTACCGGACGCCCAATGTGGCCTGGCTGCGCTATGTGCTTGGCGGGCTCATGTTCGGTATCGGCATGACTCTGGCTTCCGGTTGCGGCAACAAGACCCTGGTGCGCATCGGCGGCGGCAACCTGAAATCCCTGGTGGTTCTGGCGATCGCGTCGGCCTGCGCCTACGCGATGTTGTGGACCAATTTCTACGACACGGTGTTCGGCAGCTGGATGTCGGCGACCACCATCAATCTGGCGGCCGCCGGCAAGACCAGCCAGGCGTTGGGGGAGTTGACCGGGCTCGGCAATACGGCCTTCGGTGTGGCGCTGGCCCTGGCGCTGTTTGGCTTCGCTTTCTCCTCGCGCGATTTCCGCAGCAATTTCGACCACATCCTGGGCGGTTTGGTGATCGGCCTTGCGGTCATTGTCGGCTGGTATGTCACCGGCGGATCGATGGGGGTGGCCTGGAAGGAATTCGCCGATTTTGCCGACGTCAAGCCCTTGCGGGTCGAGACCCAGTCCTTCACTTTCATCAGTCCGATGGGCGACATGGCGCGTTACGTGATGAACCCGGCCGATACCTCGCTGATCAACTTCGGCATCATGGCGCTGGTCGGCGTGATCGTCGGCTCCCTGCTTTACGCCCTGATAAGCCGCAGTTTTCGCGTCGAGTGGTTCGTCAATTTCGGCGACTTCGCAAATCATGCGGTAGGTGCCGTGCTGATGGGCATTGGCGGCGTGCTGTCGATGGGCTGCACGGTGGGGCAGGCGATTACCGGCGTCTCGACGCTGGCTCTGGGTTCGGTGTTGACCCTGGTATCGATCGTGGCTGGCGCTGCCGGCATGATGAAGTATCAATACTGGCGGATGATGCAGGAAGCCTGAAAGGGCTTTGATGAATCCGGAGATGTCGCGTCGGGGCAGTTGCGGCGCCCTGCCGCGGCCCGGACTGTGCACCGGGCCGGTTGCCTCCGCGTTGCATCGCCAAGGCCGCCCTCCCTTGAGCAACTCGGCCTGTTTATCGGGCCGCCCATAAGTGGGTAGCGGGATCACGCACGATTTCTCGATTTTTACCAGCTTGAGAACGGTTCGCGGCAAGGTAAGGAAGGATAAGAACAAGAATCCGAAATAGGCAGCCCCGGCGTATCGCCGAGTGGGGAGGAGGGGAAATGACTGAGGTGTCCATAGCCACCATCGGGATTGAAGACAAGGATCTCATGGTGCTGAAGTCCTTGTTGCCACTGGTTGCCAGAACGCAGGGCCTGTCATGGCAGATGGTCGAGGATCCGGCAGTCGCCCAGATCGCCTTTCTGGGGCGCTTGCCGCCGGAGCGGGTGGCGGAACTGGCGGAGCAACTTGGCGACAGGCTGCTGCTTATTTACTGTTGTTCGCGTGGCGAGGAGGCTCCGCCGGGAGTCCGTGTCCTCGGGCATTGCCCGCCACGAGCCAACGAGATCGCCGAGGTTCTGGCCGAGGCGGCGCAACTGGCCGCAGCCTCGGCTGCCACGGTGCAGCGTGCGACCGAGTCGGCCGTTGCGGCGCGGGCGATGCGCAAGCTGTTCCTGCCGGAGCGCAGCCTGATCGGCGCGATTCAAGCGATTATCCCCAAACTGCTCATCGATCAGCCGCTGGCCGTGAGTGTTCCCGGCGCCCCGGACCTGCTGGTCGATGTTAACGCCGGGGTGCGCACCGCCCGTGCCGATCCGGCGTGGTTTTCGGGCCACGATTTCTGGCGTGCCGATCCCGCGGCATGCCAGATCAGGGTCACCAATGACGCAAGACTGCTGGGGGAATGCCGGCGTTTTTCCGCGCGGCCCTACCAAGCTCTGCGCTTCTGGGGCGTAATGAGTGCCTCTCAGGGTCAGCCGCTGGCGGAAATTGCCCGGGCAACCCGGGTCGGTTTGAAAAAGATGCCGGATTTCAGGCTGCTGCCACACCTGGAGTGGCAGCCGCGGCTGGCCGAAGGTCTGGTGGGAAAGTTTTCGGCGCCAGAACACGTGGTGGCAAGCGCGGCCCGGCCGATCGAGGAAATCATCGATTTTCTCAACGCGGCTGCGGTGCTCGGCCTGGTCAGGACCGAATGAGGCGTGCCGTCTGGAAGCAGCGTGAGAACAATTCTGCAAACAAAGCCCATTCTTTCGGCCTTGATCATGCGGGCTGCTGCAGATGGGCCGCAGTCGGCAGGCTTTTAGCAATTCCTATTTGACAGCCACTTCGTCTATTGGTTAGAATGCTCGGCTTTCCGAGAAGCGCATGGGCGGATTTCATCCCTTGCTGCGCGGGCCGGGTTATCGATGCAAGCAAGGAATACGAGAATGAAAACATTTTCCGCCAAGCCACATGAGGTCCAGCACGACTGGGTTGTCGTCGATGCCACGGACAAGGTGCTGGGTCGCCTGGCTGCCGTGATTGCACACCGGCTGCGTGGCAAGCACAAGGCTATCTACACGCCGCACGTCGATACCGGCGATTACATCGTCGTGGTGAATGTCGAGAAGCTGCGCGTAACGGGCAACAAGGCCGAAGACAAGAAATACTATCGCCACACCGGCTATCCGGGTGGCATCAACGAAACCAACTTCACCAAACTGCAGCAGCGTTTTCCGGGCCGCATCCTGGAAAAAGCCGTGAAGGGCATGCTGCCCAAAGGCCCGCTGGGCTACGCGATGCTGAAGAAGATGAAGTGCTACGCCGGCGCCGCGCATCCGCATAGCGCCCAGCAGCCGAAGACGCTGGAAATCTAAGGAGTTCTCATGGCAGTCACCCAATATTATGGTACCGGCCGCCGCAAGACGGCCATTGCCCGCGTGTTTCTACGTACCGGCAGCGGCAAGTTTGTGGTCAATGACAAGCCGGTCGACGAGTTCTTCTCGCGCGAAACCGGCCGCATGGTGGTGCGTCAGCCGCTCGAGCTGACCCAGCACACGACCACCTTCGATATTCTGGTGAATGTCGAAGGCGGTGGCGAGTCTGGTCAGGCCGGCGCCGTTCGTCACGGCATCACCCGCGCCCTGATCGAATACGACGCGACCCTGAAGCCGGCGCTTTCGAACGCCGGATTCGTTACCCGCGATGCGCGCGAAGTCGAGCGCAAGAAGGTCGGCTTCCGCAAGGCGCGTCGGCGCAAGCAGTTCTCGAAGCGCTAAGCTTCAGCGGTCGTATCGCTGTTGCGCAAAAGGCCGCCTTCGGGCGGCTTTTTAGTTATGTCCGCGCAGGATGCGGGGACGGTATCCCCTGGCGGGATATGCACTCAGCCTCTGGCGGGGGAGGCGGTACCCACTGGATGACGCCTCTGCGGCCGACGCCGATGGAGTCTGCATAAGCCCCCCTTTGAAACGCAGTTTTCGTTTGTATCCGGTTACGGGTTAACATCTTCTCTTCGCAGCAAGGAGCGTGGCATGATCAAGGCAGGTATCGTCGGCGGTACGGGCTACACGGGAGTGGAACTCCTGCGCTTGCTGGCGCAGCATTCCGGCGTTGAGCTTACTGCTATCACCTCGCGGGGCGAGGCCGGCACCAAGGTTGCCGACATGTTTCCCAGCCTGCGCGGCGCTATAGGCCTGAATTTCAGCGATCCCAAGGACGCGCCGCTAAGCGATTGCGACGTGGTGTTTTTCGCCACGCCCAACGGCATCGCCATGCAGCAGGTGGCGCAGTTGCTGGATGCCGGAGTCAAGGTCATCGACCTGGCGGCCGATTTTCGCATCAAGGACGTCGCTCTTTGGGAGCGCTGGTATGGCATGACCCACGTCAGCCCTGACTTGGTCGCCGAAGCGGTATATGGCCTGCCCGAGGTGAATCGCGAGCAGATCCGCAAGGCAAGGCTGGTGGCGAACCCTGGCTGCTATCCAACGGCGACTCAGCTCGGCTTCCTGCCGCTGGTGGAGGCGGGCTGTATCGATCTCGGGCATTTGATTGCCGACGCCAAATCGGGCGTTTCAGGCGCCGGTCGTAAAGCGGAGATAGGAATTCTATTTTCCGAGGCAGCGGACAACTTCAAGGCCTATGGCGTGCCGGGGCATCGTCACCTGCCCGAGATCCGGCAGGGTTTGGCGCGCGCTGCAGGCAAGGCCGAGCAGCAGATCGGCCTGACTTTCGTGCCGCACCTGACGCCGATGATTCGCGGCATTCATGCCACGCTCTATGCGCGTATTACACGCGAAGAGGATTTTCAGGTCTTGTTCGAGCAGCGTTATGCCGCAGAGCCTTTTGTCGATGTGCTGCCGCCGAAATCGCATCCCGAGACGCGTTCGGTGCGTGCGGCAAATACCTGCCGGATTGCCGTGCATAGGCCGCAGGGTGGCGACACGCTGGTGATTCTCTCGGTGATCGACAATCTGGTAAAAGGGGCTGCAGGGCAGGCGGTGCAGAACATGAACCTCATGTTTGGTCTGGACGAATGTTCGGGTCTTTCGCAAGTTCCCGTCTTGCCCTGACGCTGAGGCGGCTGCGTAGCCGCTTCGGCATTTCAGCACCGCGAGTTGCAATCCGGACGCATCTGCCGTGGTATTGGCGGGCGCTGTCCGTGGTCGTACTGGCGGGTGCGTCGTTGGCTTTGGCGGGCTGGATTTATGACGCTGGGCAGCGCTTTGCAGGTTTTCATCAAGGCGCAAGCGAACACGAGATCACCGAGATGCGGGAACGCATAGTGCGGCTGGAATCCGAGTTGGAAAGCGCCCGCAAGGTGGCAAACGCCAGCGAAAGCCGTTTGCGCATCGAGAGCACCTCGCAGGAGCAACTGACCGCCCAAATACGGACCCTGGAAGAGGAAAACAACCACCTCAAGTCCGATTTGGCAACGTTTGAAAGCCTGGCCGGAGGGCAGGTCGGGAATTCCGGACTGGCGATTAGTCGGCTGCAAATTCTGCCGCTCGGCGATGGCCAGTATCGCTACCGCCTCCTGCTGGCGCAGACAGGAGAGAAAAAAGACAAGGAATTCAATGGCATGATCCAGCTGTTTGCGACCGTGCAGCAAGGTGCAGAGACTGCTATGATGCAATTTCCCGTTACCGGAGATCCCGCTGCGAGCCAGTATCAGGTCAGCTTTCGCCACTTCCGGCGCCTGGAAGGTACATTCAAGGTGGCGGGCGGTGGGCGAATTCAGCGCGTCGAGGTGCGGTTGATCCAGGACGGCGCAGTGAAAGCCAGTCAGAGCGTGATGCTTTGAACGTCACGGTATTAACACATTAGACAGGTGAGGAGATCCCAGTCATGTTTGGCAAGAAAACCACTAAACCCCAAGGGCGCATCGACAGCCTGATCGGTGCCGGCACTTCACTGGAAGGCGATGTGACTTTTACCGGCGGCCTTCGTGTCGATGGCGAAATCAAGGGAAATGTTCGCGGCAGCGAGGGACAACCGGCAACGCTGGTGATCAGCGAGCATGCGCGGATCGAGGGCGAAATCTCGGTGTCCCACCTGGTTATCAATGGGACCGTGATCGGTGCGGTGCATTCGAGCGATTTCCTGGAACTTCAGACGCGCGCCCGGGTCACGGGTGATGTCGAGTACAGTACGATCGAAATGCATCTCGGGGCCGTAGTGCAGGGCCGCTTGGTGCACGAGGGTGCGCCATCGAAGGCGGTGGAATTGAAACTGGCTGCAAGTAATTGACGTCTGACACTATTGAAACCATAATTTTCGGACATACTTATTAGCCGATTGCGGAAAACCCACAGGAGAACACCATGAATGCACCCACCGAAATGCCGGCCCCACTCAATTTCACCGATAACGCGGCATCCAAGGTCAAGGAACTCATTGCCGAAGAAGGCAACCCCGAACTCAAACTGCGGGTGTTCGTGACTGGCGGCGGTTGCTCCGGGTTTCAATACGGCTTCACTTTTGACGAAGTGACCAACGACGACGACACCGTGATGGAAAAGAACGGTGTATCGCTGCTTATCGACCCGATGAGCTATCAGTACCTGGTCGGTGCCGAGATCGATTACTCGGAGGGGCTCGAAGGTTCGCAATTCGTGATCAAGAATCCGAATGCGCAATCGACCTGCGGCTGCGGGTCGTCATTCTCCGCCTGATTCGGGTTTCGTAGGCAAGAGAAGGCGTGGGGCCGTGGGCTCCGCGCCTTTTGTCGTTATCGCCCGCTGTTGCGCGTGGAATCAGTGCCGATAGATGGCGCCCAGGATACGTGGCCCGCGGGCGCCCGTGACTTCCGGTAGATTGCCCGTTTCGCCGTTCAGAGTGCGCCACGCCAACCAGGCAAAGGCCAGCGCTTCGACCCAGTCGGCCGCCTGACCGAGAGAGTTGGTGCTGGCAACACGGCAATTCGTCAGATGATGCTGCAGTCGAGCCATCAAAGTCTGGTTGTGCGCGCCGCCGCCGCAGACGAAGAGTTCGACGGGATTGCCGCACCAGCGATTGATTGCCTGAACCGCAGACACGGCGCTGAGTTCAAGCAGGGTCGCCTGGACGTCTTCCGCTCGTTCGCTGCCGGCAAGATGGCGCTCGATCCACGCCAGATTGAACTCGTCGCGGCCGCAGCTCTTGGGTGGGCTTGCAGCGAAAAAGCCGTCAGTGAGGAAGCTGTGCAGCAGTTCGGGAAGCACCAGCCCCTGCGCGGCCCACTGGCCGTCGTCGTCGTAGCGCAGTCCCTTGTGGTTTTCTATCCAGGCGTCGAGCAGCAGATTGCCGGGCCCGCAGTCGAAGCCGCGCACCACTTGTCCGGGATTGAGGTTGGTCAGATTGGCGATGCCGCCAATGTTCAGGATGACCCGATGTAGTGAGGGATCGCCGAATATCGCAGCATGAAAGGCCGGCACCAGCGGGGCTCCCTGGCCGCCGGCGGCAATGTCGCGGCTGCGGAAATCAGCTACAACGGTGATTCCGGTCAATTCGGCCAGCAGCGCCGGGTTGTTCAACTGCACGGTATATCCGGCGGCGGGTTGATGCCGGACGGTCTGTCCGTGGCAGCCTATGGCCGCAACTTGTCCGGCGCCGACCCCGGCCTTGGTTAGAAGGTGGCCGACCGCCTCGGCGTAGCTACGAGCCAGTTCGTTGGCAAACAGCGCGGCGGAGTTGATTTCATCGTGTTGCGCAGTCTGTAGCCGGAGGGCCTGCAGGCGTATGGAGTCGGAATACGGCTGCCAGAATGTGGCAAGTGTGCGCGGCTGACCGTGGGAGAAGTCGACCAGGGCGGCATCGACGCCATCGAGGCTGGTTCCCGACATCAAGCCCACGACCAGCGGCACGGCCGAAGCCATGTCAGTCGGCCTGGGCGAGGTCGAATCCGCGAATCAGGTCAATACGGGCAAGATGGGCCGCGGTTTGTTCCCGGAACTGGCCAAGCTGTTGCGGCATCAGGGGTGGCGCGCTGGGCAAGGCCATAGCCAGCGGATTCTGATGCACTTCATTAACCCGGAACTCGTAATGCAGGTGCGGGCCGCTGGCCAGCCCCGTCGCGCCGACGAAGCCGATTACGTCGCCTTGGCCGACGCGATTGCCTTTGCGCAGGCCCGATGCGAAGCCCGAGAGATGCCCGTAAAGCGTCGTATAGCGATTCTGATGGCGCAGGATTACGACCTTGCCGTACCCGCCCTTCACTCCGACATACTCGACCACGCCGTCGCCGGTGGCCTTGACCCGGGTGCCGGTCGGAGCGCCATAATCGACGCCCTTGTGCGCGCGCCATTTCTGCAGGACGGGATGGAAGCGCGCCGACGTGAAGCCGGACGTTATGCGGGAGAATTCCAGGGGCGAGCGCAGGAAAGCCTTGCGGATGTTCTTGCCATCGGCGGTGTAGTAGCCGCCGCTGCCGGCATTGCCGGCAGGGTCGGCGAACCAGGCGGCGCGGAAGGTCTTACCATCGTTGACAAACTCTGCGGCGAGGATGCGCCCGCTGCGTACGGCACGGCCGAGATAGGTCGCAGATTCGTAGATGACGGCAAAGCGATCGCCCTTGCGCAGGTCGCGATGAAAATCGATGTCGCCACCAAAAATGTCGGCCAGTTGCGTCGCGACCGTGTCGGGAATCCCTGCCGCGTCGGTAGCACCGAACAGCGAATAGCGAATCTCGGCAGTTTTCATGACCACCTGGGTTTCCAGTGGCAGGCGCTGCTCCGATGCCGTGAATTGGTCGCCATCCGGTGCGGCGCGGCGTTCGATCACCAGGGCCTGGTCCTTGCCGCCGTTGAGCGGGAAGACCAGGGTCTGCAGCTCACCTTGAGGCCCGGTTCGCACCGTCAAGTTCTTGCCCGGGCTGAGCTGGCGGAACAGGCTTTGGGCCGTGGTGTTGTTTTTCAGAAAACCGAGCGCAGCTGGATCGTCGATCCCGAGCCGCTGCAGCAAATCCATTACCGTATCGCCGCGCTGCACGCGGTCTTCGCGCAGGAAGCTCTGATCGGCGTCGGATGTTGCCGTCAGAGGCGGCAGAGCCAGTTGCTCGATCACTTGCTGGCGGGGGATGTCCGCGACGCGGGAGTCGTTCACGGTACCGAAAGCGGCGACCATGCTGAACAGCGAAACTCCCAGAACGCCGGTGCCGACCCAGAAATGCCCGGGCCGTTCGACTCGGTAGTCGAGGAGTTGCGCTAAAATTCCGCTCTTGTTTTTTTGCAATTGGATGGGTGAATAAAGAAAACGCAGTTTCAGGGAAGGCTAATGCAAACGTCAGCCGGAACTAAAAGTCGCGTGAGTGTAGCAAATATCCCCCTTCCGTCAAACCGGGTTACCTCACTATGGTCGATATCGACTCGCAACTGGCACTGATCAAGCGTGGCGCGGACGAACTGCTGATCGAATCCGAACTCGTCGAAAAACTGAAATCGGGCCGTCCCCTTCGCGTCAAGGCGGGCTTCGATCCGACGGCGCCGGATCTGCATCTCGGGCATACCGTGCTGATCAACAAGTTGCGGCATTTTCAGGACCTCGGCCACCACGTCATGTTCCTGATCGGCGACTTCACGGGAATGATCGGCGATCCGAGCGGCAAGAACACGACGCGACCGCCGCTGTCCCGCGAGCAAATACTGGAGAACGCCGATACCTATCGGGAGCAGGTGTTCAAGATCCTCGATCCGCAGAAGACCGAGGTCTGCTTCAACTCGACCTGGTTCGAACCCCTCGGTGCCGCCGGCATGATCAAACTCGCTGCTCGCCACACCGTGGCGCGCATGCTGGAGCGCGACGACTTCTCCAAGCGCTACACCGGCGGTCAGCCGATCGCGATCCATGAATTCCTCTATCCCCTCTGCCAGGGCTACGATTCGGTGGCCATGAAGGCGGATGTCGAACTCGGCGGCACCGACCAGAAGTTCAATCTGCTGGTCGGCCGCGAACTGCAGAAGCATTACGGCCAGGCGCCGCAATGTGTCTTGATGATGCCTCTGCTGGAAGGGTTGGACGGCGTCAACAAGATGTCGAAATCCCTCGGCAATTACATCGGCATTGCGGAATCGCCGACCGAGATTTTCGGCAAGCTGATGTCGGTGTCTGACGAGCTGATGTGGCGCTATTACGAGCTGCTGTCCTTCCGTGCCAACGACGAGATCGCCAAATTCAAGCGTGACGTGGCCGAAGGACGCAACCCGCGCGACATCAAGGTATTGCTGGCGCAGGAGATCGTGACCCGGTTCCATTCGGCCAAGGACGCCGAGGCTGCTCTCGCCGAGTTCGAAGCGCGTTTTCAGCGCGGCGTGCTGCCCGCGGATATGCCCCAGATCAGCGTCGCGGCAGGCTCGCTAGCGCAGGTATTGAAGTCCGCCGGACTGACGTCCAGCACTTCTGACGCCCTGCGCATGATCGATGGCGGCGGGGTTCGAATCAATGGCGAGAAAGTCGGCGATCGCAATGCGGCGCTGAGTGCGGGGGGCTGCGTTGTATTACAGGTGGGTAAGCGAAAATTTGCCCGCGTGACCCTCATTTGAGATTCCTCGAATTTTTTTTGCGTAATCTATTGACCAACTAAAAACGGTCCGTATAATGCGCCCCTCTCTGCTGCATGCGGAGCCGCTGAAGGAAGTGAGTGAGGCGGAGTTCTTTAAAAACCAAACAACCGATAGGTGTAGGTGCTTGCTGTGCTGGAGGTGGTGGCGGGTGGTCATTCTGAAATCGAAGGGATGGCTGC
>JACPUD010000033.1 GCA_016192435.1 Rhodocyclales bacterium
CGAGGCCGCGGTTTCCGTCGAGCCACAGGCGGAACAGCCGCGGCCCGAGCAGCAGGCGGCGACGGTGCATGTGCCGGCCAAGCCGGAAGCGGCGCACGCCGCCGTCTACATTCCCGCGCCTCAGGTGCAACTGCGGGTGCGCGCGGACCTGGTCGACCAACTGGTCAATGAGGCCGGCGAAGTCGCGATCGCCCGCGGCCGCATCGAGGGCGAACTGCTGGCGCTGAAGACATCCCTGCTCGACCTGACGGAAAACGTGATCCGCCTGCGCAAGCAACTGCGCGAAGTCGAAATCCAGGCCGAATCGCAGATGTTGTCGCAGCAGGCGCTGGCCAGCGAGCGCGCGCAGGAATTCGATCCGCTCGAGTTCGACCGCTTCACGCGCTTCCAGGAGGTGACGCGGATGATGGCGGAAAGCGTGAACGACGTCGCCACCGTGCAGCAGAACCTGATGCGCAATCTCGACCAGGCCAATGCCGCCATCGTGGCCCAGGCGCGCCTCTCGCGCGAACTGTCGCAGCGCCTGATGGGCGTGCGCATGGTGCCCTTCGAAAGCCTGGCCGAGCGCCTGCATCGCGTGGTGCGGCAGGCGGCCAAGGATACCGGCAAGCGCGCCAACCTCGACATCCGCCACGGCCAGACCGAGCTCGACCGCTCGGTGCTGGACAAGATGGCCGGTCCGCTCGAGCACATGCTGCGCAACAGCGTCGCCCATGGCCTGGAGGACACCCCCGCGCGCCTGGCCGCCGGCAAGGATGCGATCGGCCAGATCACGCTGTCGCTGGCGCAGGAAGGCAATGAAATCGTGGTCTCGATCGCCGATGACGGCGCCGGCCTCAATTTGGAAAAGATTCGGCAGCGTGCCGTGGAACGCGGCCTGCTCTCCGCCGATGCGGAACCCGACCAGGCGATCCTGACGCAACTGATACTGCAATCCGGATTTTCCACCGCCGACGAAGTCACCACGCTCGCCGGCCGCGGCGTCGGCATGGATGTGGTGAGGAGCGAAACCGCCAGCCTCGGCGGCCGCATCGAGGTCGCCTCGGAAACCGGGCGCGGCGCCACCTTCCGCATCTACCTGCCGCTGACCCTGGCGGTCACCCAGGCCGTGCTGGTCACCGCCGGCAATCGCCGCTACGCGATTCCGTCCTCGATGATCGAGCAGGCCGCGGAACACAAGCCCGACTCGGCGGCACTGATCCGCAGTTCAGGCAGCACCGAGTGGCTGGGCAACCGCTATCCCTACCATTACCTGGCCCGCCTGCTGGGCGAAACCAATGTCGTTCCGCCGGAGGCGCGGCGCCACTGGATCCTCCTGATCAAGGGCGGCACCGAGCGCGTCGCGCTGGAAGTCGACAGCCTCAGCCGCAACCAGGAAATCGTGGTCAAGTCGGTCGGGCCGCAACTCGCCCGCGTGCCGGGCCTGGCCGGCGCCACGGTGCTGGGCAACGGCGAAGTGGCGTTGATCATCAACCCGGTGGCGCTGGCGGCCCATGCCGTCGAGCGCGCCGCCATCCCGCTGGCCGCGGCCGGCGGTGCGGAGCAGCTCGCGCCGGTCGCCGCCTCCACTGCCGCGGCCGCCGCGGTGATGGTGGTCGACGATTCGCTCACCGTGCGCAAGATCAGCGGCCGGCTGCTGGCGCGTCACGGCTACCACGTGCTCACCGCCAAGGACGGCGTCGATGCGCTGGAGCAACTGGCCGAGGTAATTCCCGACGTGATGCTGCTGGACATCGAAATGCCGCGCATGGACGGCTTCGACCTGGCGCGCAACATCCGCGCCGATGCCCGCCTCAAGCACATTCCGCTGATCATGATCACCTCGCGCACGGCCGACAAGCACCGCCAGATGGCGGCGGAAATCGGCGTCGATCACTATCTCGGCAAACCCTACGACGAAGAGGACCTGCTGGCCTGCATCCGCCAGTCCCTCGGCAAGGCAGCCTGATCCCGGGCGCGCCGGAGACCAGGCCAGACACAAGGATTTCCTCATGACACAGCAAGCACGGCCGTTCACGGTCCTCGGCATCCAGCAGATCGCCATCGGCGGCGCCTCGAAACAGCGCCTGAAAAAACTCTGGGTCGATATGTTCGGTCTCGCCGTCACCGGCAATTTCGTCAGTGAGCGCGAAAACGTCGATGAGGACATCACGGCCATGGGCAGCGGCCCCTTCAAGGTGGAGGTCGACCTGATGCAGCCGCTCGATGCGGCGAAGAAACCCGCGGTGAACGAGCCGCCGCTGAATCATGTCGGACTCTGGATCGACGACCTGCCGGCCGCCGTGGCCTGGCTCACCGCGCAAGGCGTGCGCTTCGCGCCGGGCGGCATCCGCAAGGGCGCCTCGGGCTACGACATCACCTTCCTGCATCCGAAGGCCAACGAGCAGTTTCCGATCGCCGGCGAAGGCGTGCTGATCGAACTGGTGCAGGCGCCTGCCGAAGTGATCGAGGCCTTCGCGCGCCTCGCCGCCTGACGCCGACGCTGGCCGGCGCACGCCGGCAACTGCCTAGACCGCAAACATCCGGCAGCAGTCGCGGCCGGCTTCCTTGGCCGCATACATCGCCAGGTCCGCGCGCCGCAGCAGTTCGGGCCCCGACAGATCGCTGCCGGAGAACATCGCGATGCCGATACTGGCGGTGATTTCCATCGGCAGACCGAGCACGCGCATCGGCTCGCGAATCGCGCCGAGGATTTTCTCCGCCATGCGTTCGGCATCGGCGCTGCCGCCGAGACCGGTCAGCACGATGGCGAACTCGTCGTCGCCGAGCCGCGCCACCGTGTCGACTTCGCGCAGCGCCACGCGCAAGCGCTGCGCGGTAGAGCGCAACACCTCGTCGCCGATGGCGTGGCCGTAACCGTCGTTGATCGACTTGAAATTATCGAGATCGACCAGCAGCAGGGCGATTTGTCCGCGGCTGCGCCTTGCCAGCTGCAGCGACTGTTCCAGGCGCGCATCGAACAACAGCCGGTTGGCCAGGCCGGTCAGGGTGTCGGTATGGACCAGCGCCTGCAACTGGCGTTCGTTTTCGCGCAGGCGGGCGTTGAGCGCCTCGAGCTCGCCGGTGCGCTCGGCGACGCGCCGCTCGAGACTCGCCTCGGAGCGTTGCAGCACGCCGACCAGTTGCTGCTTGGTGGCCAGTGCATCGTTCTGCGCCGCATCCTTTTCCCGCCGCAGGCCGTTGATGCGGTCGGCCAGGGCGAAGGAAAGCAGCAGCATTTCCAGCGCCGACCCCATCTGCATGGCATAGTGGCTGAGAAAGGTCGTCGGCAGCAGGTTCAGGTTGCGCAGGCCAACCACGGCGACACCGACCAGCAGCACCGTCCACGCCAGCAGGAAGGTGCTCGCGCCGGCCTGTCCGGCGCGCCAGCAACGCAGCCCGGCCAGCACCGCGATGACGGAAAACGTGACGCCGGTGATCGAGGTGAGAATCGCCGCCAGGCGATAGGGCGCGACCAGCGGCACCAGCATGCACAGCGCAAACAGTGCGGCAAGGCCGATCACGGCACCGTCCAGGCGCGGCAGGTTGCGCCGCGTATCGAGGAAGCCGCGGGTGAACAAGGCGCCGAACAGGCCGGCCGCGGCAAAGCCGACCGTGAACGCCAGGTTGCCCCAGGCCGGCCAGGCCGGCCAGAGAAACTGGTTGCCCAACCCGTTGAGCGACAACTGGCCCACGGCCATGCTGGCGGCAAACAGGACATAGGTCAGATAGTTTTGATCGCGCAGCGAGAACCACAGCAGCAGGTTGTAGAGGGCGAGCGCCAGCAACATGCCGAAATACACCGAAAGCACAGCATAGGCGCCGAGAGAATCCTGCCAGAAGGCCTCTGCCTGCCATAGGCGCAGGGGGATGGTCAGCGTGCCTTCGGAGGCGATGCGCAGCCAGACAGTGGCGGTCGCCGCATCGCCTTTCAGATGCACGGGAAACACGAAGTTGCGGTGCGCCAGCGGTCGCGCGGCGAAGGGCAGGCGATCGCCGGCGCTCAGGTGTTCGCCGTCGGGAGCGAAATAGTCGATGCTGTCCAGGGTCGGAAAGGCGACTTCCAGCAGCCAGTCGCGCGCTGCGCCGGGAGCGGCCTCGATGTCGAGACGCAGCCACCAGGCGGAGGAGGAATAGCCGAAGTTGATCGCCGCATCGGCCGTGACCGGTGCCGGCCGGAACTCGGCGCCACGCGCCTGGACATCGGCCAGCGCCAGGCGCCCCCCGGCGTCTTCGAGTATCGCCACCTGGGTCGCCAGCTCCAGCACAGTGGCGCCCGGCGCCAGCCGTATGGCGGCGGCGGCCGTGCCGATCTGGCAGGCCCAGCAGCACAGCAGGAACAGCAAGGCATGAATGCGCGGCACGTCACGACCCGTTTGGAATGCGCTGCAAATTCTATCTGAATGATTACCGCCGCCGCATGCGCAGGCGGAGGACAGGCATCGATTGGGTAGAATCGCCGGACCTCTCAAAACCCCAATACTCCGATGCTGTTCGAATCCTACGCCAAACCCAGCCTGCAGCTCGCCAACCGCATCGTCATGGCGCCGATGACCCGCTGCCGCGCCGACCACCAGAACGCCGTGCCCAATGACATGGTGGTCGAGTATTACCGCCAGCGTGCGACGGCCGGCCTGATCATCTCGGAAGGCGTGCCGGTTTCCGACCGCGCGCGCGGCTACCTCAACACCCCGGCGCTATGGAACGAGGCGCAGGCCGCCGGCTGGCAGCGCGTGACCGATGCCGTCCATGCCGCCGGCGGCAGGATCTTCGCCCAGCTCTGGCATTGCGGCCGCGTCGCGCATGCCGCGCTGCATGCCGACGGCAGCGCGCCGGCCGGCGTCTCGCTGAAGCCGGCGGCGACGCAGACCATGATTCCCGGACCCGACGGCAAGCCGCTGCCCGCGCCCTGCGGCCAGCCGGAGATTTTGAGCCTGCAGGAAATCCGCGGAGTCGTCGCCGAATTCGCCCACGCCGCCAGGCTGGCGATGCAGGCCGGGTTCGACGGCGTGGAGATACACGGCGCCAACGGTTACCTGCTCGACCAGTTCCGCTGTCCGGCGCTGAACCGGCGCAATGATGCCTACGGCGGCTCGCTGGCGAATCGCTACCGCCTGCTGCTGGAGGTGGTCGACGCGGTGGCGGCGGAAGTCGCCGCGGAGCGCATCGCGGTGCGCCAGTCGCCCTACGGCCTGGGCAACGACATGGTCGCCGACCCCGAACCGCTGGTGACTTACCCCTGGCTGGCGCGCGAACTGAACCGGCGCGGCATCGGCTTCCTGCACATCTACTGCCAGACCGCGGACTGGATCCACGACGCCGGCCACTCGATGATGCCGGCATTGCGCGACGCCTTCCACGGCGCGCTGATCGCCTGCGGCGGCTTCAAGACCGCGGCCGCATGCAATGCAATCCTGCAGCGCGGACATGCCGACCTGATCGCCATCGGCAAGCCCTTCATCTCCAATCCGGACCTGGTCGAGCGCCTGCGCCACGGTACGCCGCTCGCCAAATGGGATACCGCGAGCTTCTACAGCGGTGGCGAGCACGGCTATACGGACTACCCGGCACTGGATGAAGAGTTGGCGTTGGCGACACGCCAGTAAGCGACGTGCGGAACGGGCGACTTCACGCAGCCGCCGGCATGGTCCTCGCCGGCCTGTCGCTGGCGACAGTTGCGGCCGACACCACCCCCGACTACGCCGCGACGACCCTGAGCGGCGACTGGGGCGGCGCGCGCAGTGCGCTCTGGCAGCGCGGTATCGCACTGGAAGGCGGACTCAAACTCGATCATCTGCATAACCGCGGCGGAATCAGGGATGGCGGCCACACCCTGAGCCACCTGGAGCTGAAGCTGCGCGCCGATCTGGAACGACTGCTGGGCTGGAGCAATGCCGTCGCCTATTTGAATACCGACACCGACGCCGGCGCCGGCGTCAACGCGCGGCACACCGGCAGCCTGATGGGCGTCAGCAACATCGAGGTGCCGCTGTCGACCACGCGCCTGTTGCACGCCTGGCTGCAGAAGGGATTCTTCGACGACCGCTGCTCGCTGCTGGCAGGCATCTACCCGATCGATTCCGAGTTCTTCACCCTGGATGCAGCGGCGACGCTGCTGCATCCGGCCTATGGTACGCCGGCCGATCTGGCGCTGACCAATACCCCGTCGATTTTCAACAACGCCGCCTTCGGCCTCCGCGCCAAGGCATTCTTCGCCGATCGCGCGGTCTATGCGATGGCGGCGCTGATGGACGGCATACCCAACGATCCGGCGCGACCCAAGGCCACGGCGCTACGCTTCGCCAAGGGCGACGGCGCCTTCGTCATCGGCGAAATCGGCTGGACGCCGCTGGAAACCGGCCACAGTTTCGAACCCGTCGATCCGGCGCTGGTGCGGCAGATCCCGGCACTCGTCGCCCACGAGAAATACGGCGGCCTCAGCAAGTACGCGGTCGGCTTCTGGCGTTATGGCAACCGCGTGGCGGACCAGGTGGACGTCGATGCCGACGGCAACCCGCTACAGCGCCGTTCGCAGGGTGGTTATGTACTGGCCGAACGCAGCCTGTTCAGTCTCGGCGGCGAAGCCGGGCGCGACGTCACGGCCTTCGGCCGCTACGCCTTCAGCGACGGCGATTCGATCGCCATCGACCGCATGTGGAACCTCGGCCTGCGCATTCGCGGCCCGCTCGCCGGCCGGCCGGACGACAGCCTCGCCATCGGCTGGACGCGCGGCCGTCTGGCGCAGAAGTGGCGCGCCCTGCAGGCAGCAGCGGGCATCGACACGGTCGCCGCAGAAGAGGCTATCGAGATCACCTGGCGCATTGCGCTCACGCAATGGTTCCAAGTGCAGCCGAACTTGCAGCATGTCCGCCATCCGGGCGGCACGGCGGCGGCGCGCCATGCGACGCTGGTCGGCGCGCGGCTCGAACTCACGTTCTGAGCGCTTTCCTGCGACGGCGCTTCACTCGCCTTCGGTATTCCATAGCTGGTGGGCATCGAGCAGCAGACGGTAGCGCGCCTCGGCGGCGTCCAGCCGCGCCTGGGTCGCCGCCAACCTGGCCTCGATGGCCTGGCGACGGGCGTTCTGCAATTCCGCAAACTGGCCTTCGCCCAGGCGCCAGGCCTTTTCCAGTAGCCGTACATTGTCATCCATGCGTCGGGCGACATCCACCAACCGCAGCCACTGCTCGCGGCTGCTTTGCGCTTGCCGCAGCGAGCGCTGCGCCTCGGCGTCGACGCGCGCCAGCACCAAAGCCTCGCGCGCGCCGGCGGCTTCGGCCTCGGCCGCG
>JACPUD010000006.1 GCA_016192435.1 Rhodocyclales bacterium
GGCCTGCGCCACGCCGGTCACCAACGGCATGAAGGTGTTCACGCACTCGGATCTGGCGGTCAAGGCGCAGAAGGCGGTGATGGAATTCCTGCTGATCAACCACCCGCTGGATTGCCCGATCTGCGATCAGGGCGGCGAGTGTCAGTTGCAGGATCTGGCGGTCGGCTACGGCGAATCCGCCTCGAAGTACGAGGAAGAGAAGCGTGTCGTCCCCGACAAGGATCTCGGTCCGCTGGTGTCGACCGACATGACCCGCTGCATCAACTGCACGCGCTGCATCCGCTTCACCGCCGAGATCGCCGGCTTCATGGAACTCGGCCAGTCCTATCGCGGCGAGCGCGCCGAAGTCATGCCCTTCATCGGCAAGACGGTGGATACCGAGCTCTCCGGCAACATCATCGACCTCTGCCCGGTCGGTGCGCTGACCTCCAAGCCCTTCCGCTTCTCGGCGCGCACCTGGGAACTGTCCCGGCGCAAATCGGTAAGCCCGCACGACGGCCTCGGCAGCAACCTGATCCTGCAGACCAAGCATGACCGCGTGATGCGCGTGCTGCCGCTGGAAAACGAAGCCATCAACGAATGCTGGCTGACCGACAAGGAGCGCTTCTCCTATCAGGGCCTGAATTCTCCGGAACGGCTGACCCGACCGATGGTGAAGCAGGGCGGGGAATGGAAGGAGGTCGACTGGAACGTCGCCCTCGATTACGCCGCGCACGCGCTGCGCGACGTGGCCAAGACGCATGGCGGCGCGGCGATCGGCGGCCTGCTGAGCCCGCACGCGACGCTGGAAGAGATGTATCTGGCGCAGAAACTGCTGCGCGGCCTGGGCAGCGAGAATATCGATTCCCGCCTGCGTCACAGCGATTTTTCGGCTGATGGCAAGCGTGCAGGTACGCCCTGGCTGGGCATGAAGATCGCCGACATCGGTCGCCTCGATCGCGTGCTGGTGGTCGGTTCCTTCCTGCGCAAGGACCATCCGCTGCTGGCCCAGCGCCTGCGCCAGTCGGCCAAGAAAGGCACCGAGGTCAGCATCCTGCACAGCGCTGACGACGACCTGCTGATCAAACTCGCGGCGCGCGCGATTGCCGCTCCGTCGCAACTGCCGGTGGTGTTGGCCCAGATCGTCAAGGCCGTATGTCAGATCAAGGGTGTCGCGGCAGATGCTGCGCTTTCCGGAGTTACCGTTTCTGCCGAGGCGCAAGCCATTGCCCAGAGTCTGGCCTCGGGCAGCAACACCGGGGTCCTGCTCGGCAATTTCGCGCAACAACACCCACAGGCAGCGACCCTGCATGCGCTGGGCCGCCAACTGGCCGCCGCCCTCGGCGGCAGCTTCGGCTTCCTCGGCGAGGCGGCCAACAGTGTCGGCGGCTACGTCGCCAAGGCAGTGCCGACAGGCGCCGGCCTCAACGCCGCGGCGATGCTGCGGGACCCGCGTCAGGCCTACGTCGTCCTCGGCGCCGAAGCCGAACTCGATTGCGCCGACGGCGCCCAGGCGCTGGCCGCGCTGAGCAAGGCCGCCGTCACCGTGGTGCTGACGCCCTTCAAGTCGCCGGCCATGCTCGACTATGCGGCGGTATTACTGCCGGTTTCGCCCTTCTCGGAAACCTCGGGCACCTTCGTCAATACCGAAGGCCGCGTGCAGAGTTTCTACGCCGCCGCCAAACCGCTGGGCGAAACGCGCCCGGCTTGGAAGGTGTTGCGCGTGCTGGGCAATCTGCTGGCCCTGAACGGTTTCGAATTCAACAGCAGCGAGGATGTGCGCGCCGAAGCGCTGGGCGCTCAGCCCGAATTCGTCGCCGGCCTCGACAACGGCATCAACGGCGTTGCGCCGAATCTCGGCGTGGCGGCAGGCGGCATCGAGCGCCTGGCCGATGTGCCGATCCATTTTGCCGACCCGCTGGTGCGCCGCGCTGCGGCGCTGCAACTGGCTGCCGATGCCGCGGCTCCCGCCGCGCGCATGAATGCGGCGATGCTGGCCAGGTTTGGTCTGGTTGCGGGCGGCCAGGCAAGAGTTGGCGATGGCGCCACGGCGAGCGTGACGCTGCCGGTGCGGCTCGATGCCGGCCTGCCCGACGGCGTGGTTCGCGTCGCGGCGGCGCATGCCGCCACCGTCGCGCTGGGTTCGATGTACGCGGTTCTGAGCGTGGAGAAGGCGTGATGGAAGCTACCGTGCTCAACCTGCTCGCGGCCGTTTTCGGTTCGCTGTGGGCGCCGATCTGGAGCCTGATCAAGCCGGTCTGGCCGCTGCTGTGGACCCTGGCCAAGATCGTCCTGATCCTTGCGCCGCTGCTGCTGTCGGTGGCCTACCTGACCTTCTGGGAACGCAAGGTCATCGGCTGGATGCAGGTCCGCATCGGCCCCAATCGCGTCGGTCCCTGGGGTTTGCTGCAGCCGATCGCCGACGGCCTCAAGCTGTTCTTCAAGGAAGTCCTGTTCCCGACCGCCGCCGACAAGAAGCTGTTCGTGCTCGGACCGATCATGGCCATCGCACCGGCTCTCGCCTTGTGGGCGGTGATTCCGTTCTCGCCCGGCTGGGTGCTGGCCAATGTCGATGCCGGCGTGCTCTACCTGCTGGCGATCAGCTCGGTGGGTGTCTATGGCATCATCATCGCGGGCTGGGCCTCGAACTCCAAGTATCCCTTCTTCGGCGCCATGCGTGCTTCGGCGCAGATGATTTCCTACGAGATCTCGATGGGCCTGGCGCTGATCACCGTGCTGATGGTCTCGAACAGCCTGAACCTGACCGACATCGTCATGGCCCAGAGCAAGGGCAGGTTCGCCGGTTACGGCATCGACCTGTTTTCATGGAACTGGCTGCCGCTGCTGCCGATGTTCGCGGTCTACCTGATTTCCGGCGTCGCCGAGACCAACCGCGCACCGTTCGACGTGGTCGAGGGCGAATCGGAAATCGTCGCCGGCCACATGGTGGAATATTCGGGCATGGCCTTCGCGATGTTCTTCCTCGCCGAATACGCCAACATGATCCTGATTTCGGCGATGACCTCGATTTTCTTCCTCGGTGGCTGGTTGTCCCCGGTCGGATTCCTGCCCGACGGTTTCCACTGGATGGCGGCGAAGATGGCCGCGATCCTGTTCTTCTTCCTCTGGATTCGCGCCACCTTCCCGCGCTATCGCTATGACCAGCTCATGCGTCTGGGCTGGAAGGTGTTTGTGCCACTGACGCTGATCTGGATTCTGGTGGTGGGCGTCTGGATGATGTCGCCGCTGACCATCTGGAAATAGGACCGGGAGATCACCATGGGTGCAAGAGATTTCATAGGCAGCCTGTTCCTCAAGGAACTGTTCAAGGGCATGGCGGTGACCGGCCGCTACATGTTCGCGCGCAAGATCACCATTCAGTATCCGGAGGAGAAGACGCCGCAAAGCAACCGCTTCCGCGGCCTGCATGCCCTGCGCCGCTATCCGAACGGCGAAGAGCGCTGCATTGCCTGCAAGCTGTGCGAAGCGGTGTGTCCGGCGCTGGCCATCACCATCGAGTCCGCCGAGCGCGTCGATGCGAATGGGCAAACCTCGCGCCGCACCACGCGCTACGACATCGATCTGACCAAATGCATTTTCTGCGGCTTCTGCGAGGAAGCCTGTCCGGTCGATGCGATCGTGCAGACCCGCATTTTCGAATATCACGGCGAAAAGCGCGGCGATCTCTACTACACCAAGCAGATGCTGCTGGCCGTGGGTGACAAGAACGAAGCGCAGATCGCTGCCGACCGCGCCCAGGATGCCCCTTACCGCTGATGCCCCGCTGACCCAGCCATGGAATTCAAGACCCTACTTTTCTACCTCTTCTCCGCAGTGACGGTGTTCGCCGCCTTGCGCGTGATCACGGCCCGCAATCCGGTGCATGCCGCGCTGTTCCTGGTGCTGGCCTTCTTCAACGTGGCGGGGCTGTGGCTGCTGCTGCAGGCCGAGTTCCTGGCGCTGGTGCTGATCATGGTCTATGTCGGCGCCGTGATGGTGCTGTTCCTCTTCGTGGTGATGATGCTCGACATCAATATCGAGCGGGTCCGTCTGGGCTTCTGGAAGAACCTGCCGCTCGGCGCGCTGGTCGGCCTGCTGCTGATCGGCGAGATGGCGGCGGTGCTGTCGGGCCGCTATTTCGGCCTGGCCAACCTGCCGGCGCACAACCTGCCGGCAAACTACAGCAACACCAAGGAACTGGCGCGGGTGCTGTACACCGAGTATGCCTATCCCTTCGAAATCGCCTCGGTCATTCTGCTGGTGGCCATCGTCGTCGCCGTGATGCTGACGCTGCGCCGGCGCAAGGACACCAAGGCCATGCATCCATCCGACCAGATTGCCGTCAACAGCAAGGACCGCATGCGTCTGGTCAAGATGGCGCCGGAAGTCGAACTGCCCGCGCCTGCGGCACAATCAGGGGAAAAGGCATGATCTCGCTGTCGCACTACCTGATCCTGGGTGCCATCCTGTTTGCCATCAGCATCGTCGGCATCTTCCTCAACCGCAAGAACCTGATCGTGCTGCTGATGGCCATCGAGCTGATGCTGCTGGCGGTGAATCTCAACTTCGTCGCTTTCTCGCACTACCTCAACGACCTCTCGGGCCAGCTTTTCGTCTTCTTCATCCTTGTCGTGGCGGCCGCCGAGTCGGGCATCGGTCTGGCCATCCTGGTGGTGCTGTTCCGCAATCTGTCGTCCATCGATGTCGAGGATCTCGACACTCTGAAGGGCTAGTCGCACCATGGGCATGAAAACTCTCTATCTGCTGGTTCCCCTGGCCCCGCTGGCCGGCGCCATCCTCGCCGGCTTCTTCGGCAAGATACTGGGCCGCACCGGCGCGCACACGGTGACGACGCTCGGCGTCGCCATCGCCTTCCTGCTCTCGGTGCTGATCTTCCAGGACGTGCGGGCCGGCCATGTGTTCAACGGCGCCGTCTACACCTGGATGGAATCGGGCGGCCTGAAGCTGGAGATCGGTTTCCTGATCGACCAGTTGACCGTGCTGATGATGCTCGTCGTCACCTTCGTTTCGCTCATGGTGCATGTGTACACCATCGGCTACATGGCGCACGACGAGGACAACTGGCCGGCCGACAGCAAGGCCGGCACCAACAGCTACCAGCGCTTCTTCAGCTACATCTCGCTGTTCACCTTCTCCATGCTGATGCTGGTGATGGCGAACAACTTCGTCCAGCTGTTCTTCGGCTGGGAGGCGGTGGGTCTGGTGTCCTACCTGCTGATCGGCTTCTGGTCGGTGCGACCAACCGCGATCTACGCCAACCTCAAGGCCTTCCTGGTCAACCGCGTCGGCGACTTCGGCTTCCTGCTCGGCATCGGCCTGATCGCTGCCTACGCCGGCAGCCTCGATTACGCCACGGTGTTCGCCAAGCGCAACGAACTGGCCCTGGTCACCGCGGCGGTCACCGGTTGGCCGCTGATCACCGCCATCTGCATCTGCCTGTTCATCGGTGCCATGGGCAAGTCGGCGCAGTTCCCGCTACATGTCTGGCTGCCCGATTCGATGGAAGGCCCGACCCCGATCTCCGCCCTGATCCATGCCGCGACCATGGTCACGGCCGGTATCTTCATGGTCTCGCGCATGTCGCCGCTGTTCGAACTGTCCGACACGGCGCTGTCCTTCGTCATCGTGATTGGCGGCATCACCTGCCTGTTCATGGCCCTGATCGCCATCGTGCAGACCGACGTCAAGCGCGTCGTCGCCTATTCGACCCTCTCGCAGCTCGGCTACATGACCATGGCGCTGGGCGCCTCGGCCTACTCGGTGGCGATCTTCCACCTCATGACGCACGCCTTCTTCAAGGCCGTGCTGTTCCTCGGCGCCGGCTCGGTGATCATCGCCATGCATCACGAGCAGGACATGCGCAAGATGGGCGGCCTGAGGAAGTACATGCCCATCACCTACGCCACGATGCTGATCGGCGCCATCGCCAACGCCGGCCTGCCGCCCTTCGCCGGCTTCTTTTCCAAGGATTCGATCATCGAGGCTGTGCATCTGTCCCACGTGCCCGGCGCCGGCTTCGCCTACTTCTGCGCCTTGGCCGCGGTGTTCGTCGGCGGCCTGTACTCCTTCCGCCTGATTTTCTTCACCTTTCATGGCAAGGAACGTTTCCGCGAGGCGGCGCATGAGGCGCACGGCCACGATGCGCACCACGATGACCATGGCCACCATGGTTCCGTCGAACCGCACGAGTCGCCCAAGGTGGTCACCGTGCCGCTGATCCTGCTCGCCATCCCGGCGATTGGCTCGGGCTGGCTGATCGGCTCGGTGCTCTACGGCAACTGGTTCGGCACCTCGATCACCATCGCCGAGGTGCACCAGGGCATGGCGACCATGGCCCACGAGTTCCATGGCGTGTTCGGCATGATGGCGCATGGCGTCACCACGCTGCCGTTCTGGCTGGCGCTGTCGGGTGCGGCCACGGCCTGGTACCTGTATATCGTGCGCCCGGACCTGCCGGCGGTGATCAAGCAGAAGTCCGGCGTGCTGGCGACCATACTCGAAGAGAAATACGGCTTCGACCGCTTCAACGACTGGTTCTTCGCCGGCGGTGCGCGCCTGCTCGGCCGCGGCCTTTGGAAGGGCGGCGACCAGGTGGTCATCGACGGCGTCATGGTCAATGGCTCGGCGGCCGCGGTGGGCTGGATTTCCGGACTGGTGCGCCTGTTCCAGACCGGGCGCATCTACCAGTACGCTTTCGGCATGATCTTCGGCGTCTTCGCGCTGCTGACGTTCTGGTTCGCCAGGGCCTGATGCAATGACACGCACACCGGTCTGATGGAATATTAATCCGATGAAATCGCAACTCCTGAGTCTCGCAATCTGGGTGCCGATCCTGGGCGCTCTGCCGGTGTTCTGGCTCGGCTCCGAGCGCCGCACCCTGGTGCGCTGGCTGTCGCTGGCCGTGGCGATCACCGGTTTCCTGGTCACCATCCCGCTGTATACCGGCTTCGACACCAGTACCGCCGGCATGCAGTTCTTCGAACAGGTGCCCTGGATCACCCGCTTCAATGTCCAGTACATGCTCGGGGTTGACGGCATTTCGATGCCCTTCATCCTGCTCAACAGCCTGATCACGGTGCTGGTGGTCTTGGCCGGCTGGGAAGTCATCGAAGACAAGCAGGCGCAGTACATGGGCGCCTTCCTCGTCATGTCCGGCCTCATGAACGGGATTTTCTGCGCGCTCGACGGCGTGCTGTTCTACGTCTTCTTCGAAGCCTCGCTGATTCCGATGTACATCATCATCGGCGCCTGGGGCGGCCCGAACCGCGTCTATGCGGCAATCAAGTTCTTCCTCTATACGCTGCTCGGTTCGCTGTTGATGCTGGTGGCGCTGATCTGGCTGTTCCTCGAGTCCGGCGGCAGCTTCAACATCCTCGACTGGCACCATCTGCGCATCGGCATGGCGCCGCAGATCCTGATTTTCATCGCCTTTCTGGTCTCCTTCGCAGTCAAGGTGCCGATGTGGCCGGTGCATACCTGGTTGCCCGACGCCCACGTCGAGGCGCCCACCGGCGGCTCGGTGGTGCTGGCCGCGATCGCCCTGAAGCTCGGCGCCTACGGTTTCGTGCGGTTCTCGCTGCCCATCGTGCCCGACGCCAGTCATCACCTGGCGCCGCTGATGATCGCCCTGAGCCTGATCGCCGTGATCTACATCGGCTTCGTGGCGCTGGTGCAGACCGACATGAAGAAGCTGATCGCCTACTCGTCGATTTCGCACATGGGTTTCGTCACCCTCGGCTTCTTCATCTTCAACCAGATCGGCATCGAAGGCGCCCTGGTGCAGATGATCTCCCACGGCTTCGTTTCGGCGGCGATGTTCCTTTGCGTCGGCGTCATGTACGACCGCATGCATTCGCGCATGATCGCGGATTACGGCGGCGTGGTGAATACCATGCCGAAATTTTCCGCGCTGTTCGTTTTCTTCGCCATGGCCAACTCCGGCCTGCCGGCCACATCCGGTTTCGTCGGCGAGTTCATGGTGATCCTGGGTGCCATCAAGTTCAATTTCTGGGTCGGCTTCGCTGCCGCCACCACCTTGATCCTCGGCGCCGCCTACACCCTGTGGATGATCAAACGAGTGGTCTTCGGCGCGGTCGGCAACGACCACGTGGCCAAGCTGAAGGACATCGGCGGCCGCGAGTTCCTGGTGCTCGGTCTGCTGGCGGTCTGCGTGCTGGCCATGGGCCTCTATCCTTTCCCCTTCACCGAGGTGATGCACGCTTCGGTGGATAACCTGCTCAAGCACGTCGCTGCGAGCAAGCTCTAAAGGCGCGAGAACAGCGATGCTCCAGAATTTCGTGATGCCCGACCTGTACCCGGCGGCGCCGGAGATTTTTCTCCTGCTGATGTCCTTCCTGGTGCTGTTTGTCGACCTGGTGTTCGGCGCCACCCACCGCTGGATCGCGGCCATGCTGACCGTGATCACCCTGCTCGGCTGCGCCGCGCTCACCTTGGTGACCTCCGACGGCCAGACCACGCTGACCTTCAGCAACATGTTCGTCGACGACCTGCTGTCGGACTTCCTCAAGCTGATGAGCTACCTCGCCGTGATCATGATGCTGGTCTACAGCCGGCAGTACCTGAGCGACCGCGGCCTGGACCGGGGCGAGTTCTACGTCCTGGTGCTCTACGCCACGCTGGGCATGATGGTGATGATCTCGGCCGCCAGCCTGCTGACCATGTATCTTGGTCTGGAACTGATGTCGCTCTCGCTCTACGGCCTGGTCGCCATCGATCGTGAATCGCGGCGCGCCACCGAGGCGGCGATGAAATATTTCGTGCTCGGTGCGCTGGCCTCGGGCCTGCTGCTCTATGGCATGTCGATGATCTACGGCGCCACCGGCAGCCTGGAAATCGGCGGTGTGGCGCAGGCGCTGTATCAGGGCCATTCCGAAAAGCCGGTGCTGATCTTCGGCCTGGTCTTCCTCGTCGCCGGCATCGCCTTCAAGCTGGGCCTGGTGCCCTTCCACATGTGGATTCCCGACGTGTATCACGGCGCACCGACGGCCGTGACCATGTTCATCGGTTCCGCCCCGAAGCTCGCCGCCTTCGCCATGGCCTTGCGCCTGCTGGTGTATGGGCTGTTCGGGCTGGCGATGGACTGGCAGAAGATGCTGCTGATCATGGCCGTGCTCTCCATCGGTCTGGGCAACCTGGCGGCCATCGCGCAGAGCAACATCAAGCGCATGCTGGCCTACTCGGCGATTTCGCATATGGGCTACATGGTGCTGGGCCTGATGGCGGGTGTGATCGGCGGCCAGATCGATCCCTTCACGGCGGTCAATGCCTACAGTTCCGCGCTGTATTACACCGTGGCCTACGTGCTGATGTCGCTCGGCGCCTTCGGCATGGTGTTGCTGCTGTCGCGCGCCGGCTACGAAGCCGAGAACCTGGAAGACTTCAAGGGCCTCAACCAGCGCAGCCCATGGTTCGCCGCGATGATGCTGATCATCATGTTCTCGATGGCCGGTATCCCGTTCTTCATCGGTTTCTTCGCCAAGTTCGCCGTGCTGCTGGCGGCGATCAAGGCGGGCTACACGGCGGTCGCCGTGATCGCCGTGATGTTCTCGCTGATCGGCGCCTTCTACTACCTGCGCGTGGTCAAGCTGATGTACTTCGACGCGCCGGTCGACTCGGCGCCGATCGCCGCCGGTCTCGACCTGCGCGTGATGCTGTCGCTCAACGGCCTGGCGATCGCCGCCTTCGGTCTGTTCCCCGATGCGGTGATGCTGGTCTGCACCACCACCCTGATGCGTTCGCTCTAAGCTGCGCGCCTGCCGGCGCGCAAGTTTTCGGCGGGGCCGTCGGGCGCCGCCGGCACCTCCGCTCTTGCAGTCTGCGCTACGCGGCTTTCGCGTAGCGCTGCTTGGCCGCCTTGGCCTCCGCCGCTTCCTGCGGCGAGTAAGCCTTGCCCGACCACAGCATGCGATAGGCGATCTCCTCGTTGCCGTTCTCGCACAGCTCCAGCACCTGGCGGAACAGCGGCTGGAAGGTCTCGCTGCGGTGCGAAGCTTCGTGTTGCGCAAAGGATTCCCAGAAGGTGATGATCAGCGCCTCGCGGTCCTGCAGCGGACTCGCCACGGCCTGGCCGAGGGTGCCGCCTTCGTTGGAAATCTGGCCGCTGTTGAGCACCACCATGCCGCCGAGAAAGCCCGTTTCGGAATGGTAGGTTTTTACGTTCTCGCAGAGCACGGCAACCCGTTCTTCGAGGTCTTCGATGGTATATCCTTGGCGCAGCAGGACGCGGTTGATGGTCACCACGCCGTCGCCGTTCAAACCCGGAATCAAGCCTGACATTTGAGTCTCCTGTATCAATGATGGCTAATATAAGATAGCGGCTGAAAACAAAAGTTCAAGTATCAATTATTCCCCTTACCGCAATATGGATGATGCCGACCTGATCGAACACACTGTCGCCAGCGAGCCGGTTTTTGACGGCAAGCTGCTGCATGTGCGACGCGACACCGTGCGCCTGCCCAATGGCCACGAAACCCTGCGCGAGTGGATCGCCCATCCCGGCGCGGTGGTGGTCATCGCCACGCTGGACAACGGCAAGCTGCTGTTCGAGCGCCAATTCCGCTATCCGCTGCAACGCATCTTCGTCGAGCTGCCGGCCGGCAAGATCGACCCGGACGAACATCCGCTCGACACCGCCAAGCGCGAGCTGCGCGAGGAGACCGGCCACCAGGCGAAATTCTGGCGTCACCTGGGCACCATGCATCCCTGCATCGGCTATTCCGACGAACGCATCGAAATCTTCCGGGCCCATGGCCTGATCTATGTCGGCCATCAGCGCGATCACGGCGAGTTTCTCGAGATCGTCGAAATGAGCGTCGCCGATGCGATTCTGGCCGTGCGCGACGGCGAGATCACCGACGGCAAGACCATCAGCGCCCTGATGTGGGCGGACAAGATAGCCTCCGGCGCCTGGCCTGCTCCCGAATGAACAAGATCAACGACACCGACGCGGTGCCGGCCCACGCCGAACTCGATCTCGACCCGTCCGGCGGACACACGCTGGAGGCGCTGCATGTCCTCGCCGAGATCTCCAGCACGCTGGCCGACGAGGATGATCTCGACGAGCTGCTGGGCCGTTTCCTCGGCACCATGATCCGCCTGGCGAAGGCCGACGCCGGGGTGGTGCGGGTGCTGACCAGCGACGGCAAGCATTTGCGCATGGTCGCCTCGCGCGGCCTGCCGCCGGCGGTGGTTGAAAGGGAGCGCCTGGTCGCGCGCGACTGCGGCCTGTGCGGCATTGCCATCGGCCAGAACCGGCCCCTGTTCGACATCGACCTGAAAACCTGCGACGCGCGCACCGGCGGCGAGTTCTTCAAGACCGGCTGCCAGGCCATGGTGGTGGTGCCGCTGCAGACTGCCGGCCGCCTGCTCGGCACCTACAACCTGTTCCTGCCGGAAGCCTTCGAACTGCCCGAGGAAGTCGCGCTGCTGTTCCGTTCGATCGGCGAACATCTCGGCATGGCGCTGGAGAACGCGCGGCTCAAGCGCGAGAACCTGCGCATCGTGCTGACCAGCGAACGGCAGATGATGGCCGCCGAAATCCACGATTCGCTGGCGCAGACCCTGGCCTACATGAAAATGCGCATGGCCATGCTCAACGATGCGATCGCCGACCAGTCGCTCGAGCGCACGGCGAAATACGCCGGCGACGTCGGCCAGGCGCTGGACGATGCCTACGGCCACCTGCGCGAACTGCTGGTGCAGTTCCGCAGCCGGATGGATCCGATGGGCCTCGAACATGCCTTGCAGGGACTGGCCTGCGGCTTCCAGGAGCGCACCGGCATCGCCCTGCGCTACGAGAACAAGCTGACCGACCTGCGCCTGCCGCCGGAACAGGAAAGCCAGGTCTTCCACATCCTGCAGGAAGCGCTGGCCAACGTCGCCCGCCATTCCGGTGCCACCGAAGCCAGCATGACGCTGGAAGCGGCCGGCGACTATTACAATGCCACGGTCGAAGACAATGGCCGCGGCGGCCAGGGCTTTTTCGCCATCGCCAATCGCGTCGGCGGCTTCGAGGAGCATCCCGCCCTGCGCGACCACTTCGGACTTTCCATCATGCGCGAACGCGCGCAGAAAATCGGCGGCCGTCTCGAAGTCGTCAATCTGCCGCAGGGCGGTTTCCGCGTCAGACTCAGCTTTCCGCCGGGAGGGGGCGTTTAGGCATGAACACGCAGACCGAAACCATCCGCGTCCTGCTGGTGGACGACCACACGCTGTTCCGCAAGGGGCTCGCGGAACTGCTCGAGCAGCGCGGCACCATCACCGTCGCCGGGATTGCGGGCAGCGGCGACGAGGCCAGCCGCATGTTTGCGCAGGCGCGTCCCGACGTCGTCATCACCGACCTCAACATGCCGCCCAACGGCGGCTTGAGCCTGCTGCGCCAACTGGTGGCGGACGGCTGGCACGGTCCGGTGCTGATCCTGACCGTCAGCGACGCCGAGGAAGATCTCGCCGCGGCGCTGCAGGCCGGCGCCAAGGGCTATCTGCTGAAGGACATGGAACCCGAGGACGTGGTCGACGCGGTGCAGCGCGCGGTGCGCGGCGAAACCGTGGTGGCGCCGGCGATGACCCTGAAGCTGGTCAACCTGCTGCAGGCCGGCAATGCCGCGGCGACCAAGGCCGACACCCTCAAGCTGCTCACCGCGCGCGAACACGAAATCCTCCAGCAGCTTTCGCAAGGCCTGTCGAACAAGGCCATCGCACGCGTGCTCGACATCAGCCACGACACCGTCAAGCTCCACGTCAAGCACATCCTGGCCAAGCTCAACCTCAGCTCGCGGGTCGAGGCCGCGGTGTTCGCCGTCGAGCAGAAGGCGGCCGGGCAGGGGCGGCGCAACTAGCCGCGTTCAGGCCGCCGCCGCGCCGGCCTCGCGCATCACCTGCAGCAAAGCCTCCGGCGGTTGCGCGCCGGAGGCGGCCAGGCGCTGGTTGAAAATGAAGAAGGGCACGCCGTTGATGCCCATGCGCCCGGCTTCCGCCGCGCCGCCGCGCACGGCCTCGGCATCCTCGTCCGATTCCAGATAGCGCAGCACGGCCGGCGCATCCATGCCGCAGGCGCCGGCCACCGCCGCCAGCACCTGGCGGTCGCCGACATGCCGGCCTTCGAGGAACTGCGCGGCGAACAGCGCCTCGACCAGGCCGCCGGTCGCCGTGGCGTCAGCGCCAACTTTCTGCGCGAGGTGGATCAGCCGGTGTGCGGCGAGCGTATTGGCGCGCAGCTCGATCTTCTCGAAGGCGAAGGCGATGCCGGCCTTGCTGCCCGCCTCGCCGACGCGCTGCCAGAGTTCTTCGAGCTGCTTGGGCCCGCCGAACTTCTTTTCCAGGAAGGGCCGATAGGGCTCGCCCGCTTCGGGCGTGTCCGGGTTGAGGAAGAAGGGCCGCCAATGCACCGTCACCGCGCAATCCGGCTGTTCCGCGCGCCACAGTTCCAGGGCGCGGTCGAGATGGCGCTTGCCGATGTAGCACCAGGGGCAGACCACGTCGGAGACGACATCGATAGTCAGCGTATTCATGGGCGAACCTCCAGCACGATCTTGCCGATATGACGGCTTGATTCCATCAGGCTATGCGCTTCGGCCGCCTGCGCCAGCGGGAAGCGCGCGAACAGATGCGGCAGCAGTTCGCCGCGCCTCAGCGCCGGCCAGATATGCGCCGCCAGCGCATCGCGGATCGCGGTCTTTTCGGCCAGGCTGCGCGGCCGCATGGTCGAGCCGGTGATCGTCAGGCGTTTCAGCATCACCGGCATCAGGTCGGCCTCGCCCTTGCTGCCTTCGAGAAAGGCCACATACACCAGGCGCCCGTCGCGCCGCAGCGTCGCCAGGTTGCGCTGCAGGTAGGGCGCGCCGACCATGTCGAGGATTACGTCGACGCCGGCGCCGGCGGTCAGCGTTTTCACTTCCTCGGCGAAGTCCGATGTGCGGTAGTTGATCGCATGGGCGGCGCCGGCGGCGCGGCAGAAGGCCGCCTTTTCCTCATTGCCGACGGTGACGATGCATTCGACGCCGAGGTGCTTCGCCAACTGGATCGCGACCAGGCCGATGCCGCTCGATCCGCCATGCACCAGCAGCCGCTCGCCGCGCTTCAGGCGGCCCAGGTCGACCAGGTTGGCCCACACCGTGAACCAGGTTTCGGGCAGCGCCGCCGCCGTGGCGAAGTCCATTCCGGCCGGGATCGGCAGCGCCTGGCCGGCCGCCGCCACGCAGTATTCGGCATAGCCGCCGCCCGGCGTCAGCGCCGTCACGCCAGCGCCAACTTTCCAGTCCGTGACGCCCGCACCCAGCGCCGCGACACGCCCGGCGACTTCCAGCCCGAGCAGCGGCGAAGCATCCGGCGGCGGCGGGTAGCGCCCCCAGCGCTGCAGCACGTCGGGCCGGTTCACGCCGGCGCAGACCACCTCGATCAGGATCTGCCCGGGGCCGGGAGTCGGCGCCGGGCCTTCGGCAAGCCGCATGCAGTCGGCAGGGCCGCCGGCGCCGTGGTCTATGTATTTCATGGTCTGGTGCTCCGTCGGGGAAGTTCCGGGAAGTCTAGCAGCCTGCCCGGCCGCCGAGCGGCAGGCGAGGGAGCAATACGGTGCGGCGCTTCGGCTCGCGCCTGGCCGCGCTCGATCAGTTCGCGTTCCGCTTTGCCCGTCTGCAGGACACGCTTGGGCAAAAAGCCTTTCGCGCGGTGCTGATCGGGCGCTTGCGGGAGCCTTACGAAGAGCGCCCGATGCGAGATCTGATCGATTGCCTGGAACACCTGCGACTGCTTTCGTCCGCCGAGCGCTGGGAAGAAATCCGCGCCGCGCGCAATGCGCTGGTGCTCGACTACCCCGATACCGCCACCCAGCGAGCCGCCCGCCTGAACCTGGCCCGACCCATGGTCGATGAGATGGCCACGATTCTTGAGGCCTTGGCAACGGCCTGAGTGCGGTGGACCAGCGCAAGCTACGAGCCGAAGCGCCATGCCGCGTTTTTTTTAGTCGCCGCCGATGCCGGGCCGATTTCCGCCGCGTTGCGCCGGGACCGTGCGCAACGTCTATCGTGATTGCCGCCGCATGCAGTATGGATTGCGGTTGAACGGCATCAGGGAGCGCCTCGCGCCGGAAGAAGTTGGCGCTCGCGTCACGGCGTGCGGGAATTGCGGAGGGTGTTCGGCGAGTAGCGACGGTGGCCGCGGGCGGGCCGGCCGCGTCACCGGCCCTGGGTCGCCGGCCTGCGGCTGCCCTTGCTGCGGGGCCGCGCCAGGCCGCTGGCTAAACTAGCCGCCGCCGATAAAGCCGGCGGCGGCGTCGGACAACGCCAGCGGACACCCCCTGGCACGGCTCCTCGCCGCGGCGGCTCCCAAGGGCCGCCGCCGCGACCGCCCCGCCCTCCTGCTGGACGCATAATTGACGTTGGCGTATTCTGTTCCGGAATATCCGCGAGACCAGCAATGCGACGCCGGCTTCCCGACGCCTTTAGCCCCCCAAAAACTTGTGATCCAGTTGATATGAAGGAATAAAGCCGAATGTCAGGAATTTTCGACATCCCATTTGACGGGATGCTTTACGTCATGACGGAAAGCTTCCCGTTATTAGGTTTCCACATTTAACGTTAGCCATTTCGCCATGACGGTCGAGCAAGCCAAGGCAGTTGACGCAATTGCAACCGACTCTACGACGGGCCGTGTCCATCTCACAATTGCCGATCACTTGGAGTGGAACAGCGATCATTTGGTACAGCTTCAAGAAAAGCTGAACTCCTATCTGGCCTTTGTTGAAAGCGGCGAAATTCACACGGCTTACCCGGCCGCAAGGGATCGCGCCGTCGCCATTGATCTCGTGCTGAAATACAGACCAAATGCCGAAGCCGACGCTTTTCTCGCGCAGGTGAGGTCTATCCTCGAAGGTGCCGGCTTCACTTTCCATTACGGTCCTCTCCAATCAGGCTATGCGAACGACAATGGCTAACCCTGCGGTCGACCTCGCTCCCTTCGGTCGCTGGACGCTGCGCGATAAAGCCGCGCAGCGCCGGTCACCTCTACGTTAGGGCCCAGCAAACATGACTTCGCCCATGCTGAAGCGGCTTCTAGTTTCCAGTGCTATTGCTGCAATTACGGGGACCGTTGCTCTTGCCAATTCGAATGCGCTAGCTCATTCAGCGCCAATCGCTCTTTCGCTAATGCTCGCACCGGGAATGTTTTTGGCGGCGGCAATCGAAGCGTTTTTCCAAGTGAAGAATTTTGCGCTGTTCTACTTGGCGTATTGGGGAGGTCAATTTGCGTTTTGGTTTGTGGTGGTGAGCATTCTCGCGGACATCAGGCAGTCCAGGGAAGAATCAACGGTTGGAAGCCGTAATCCCACCCGCCAATAGCGGTCTTGCTCAATGCATGAAATCAAACTACTCACGCGTTTGCGGCATGTACCCTAACCCGCCGGTCGACCCCGTTCGCTTCGCTCTCTGGACGCTGCGCGATATAGCCGCGCAGCGCCGGTCACCTGCACGTTGGGCCTCACATCTTTTCACCAAGGAGCTTTTATGAAACGTTTCTCAGTAGCGCTAGCTGCCATTTCACTGGTTGCTTGCACCACCATCTATACGCATCCCACTAAGTCCGAAAATGAGTTCTACGCCGATTACTCAGCGTGTGAAGCTCAGGCTGGACAAGCAGCCGGGAATAATGACACATATGGGGCTAGACGAATGCGGGTACAGGACAATTGCATGCGCGGAAAGGGCTGGTCCGAGGCTCGCTAATCTTCACCTTATTCACTGCCGCAAAACTTGGTGGCGATCAACATCATCCTTCAATCCCCCGATCTTTTTCAGCCGCCATAAGGCTTTTGATCAACTGAAAGAATGTCATGTCTGAACTTATTGCGTTTGAAATCTATCGAACTGAAAGCATCACCATCAAAGGTGAATCTTTCACAGTACGCTTTACGAAAAGAAGGGACAAAGAAGAGTACGAGCTCCACGCCACAAACGACGCAGGAACGAAGACCTGGAAAGGCTCTTACTCGTCGGAAACAGCAGCCGACTTTGCACATAGCACTGGGCGGCAACTAGAAGAAGAAGTGTATGCCGTGCTAAAAGGCGACATTGACCGCGGAAACATTCAGTAGCCGGGCGGCTTCCAGGGTAACTTGAAAAGTGCAAGAAATAGACATCGCCCAACCCATCCATCAACACGGACGCTGCGCGATGAAGCCGCGCAGCGCCGGTTATGTCAGACGTTGAAGCTGTAGAAAAACCCTTTCAGTATTTTTGTCGATGCCATGTCAATAACCCGCCCTCTCAAATCGCCCGCTACGGGCCGATCGCAGAGCGGGGAATGGTCAAGTGACCCTCGAAATGAGATTGCGGTGACCCCTCAAGTACTTTTTCTACATCCTCGTTAGACCTCATTTGCTCCCCACTCCTATAGGCTATAGATGATGCGAGTTTTTCTGTCCTACCCTCATCAAGAAAAGAGTACGGCTCATCAGCTGGCCACCTCTTTGAAGCACGCTGGTCTGCAGCCTATTCTGGACGCCTATGATTCTGGCTTTGGGGACGAAATTCTCCAACACATCCTCTACAGCGTAGAGAGTTCCGATTTCGTGCTTCTGTTGATCCCATCCGACTCATCGATGGAGGGGCGATGGCTGCGAAGGGAACTCAACCAAGCTCTCCGCTTCAAGCTAAAGAGTCGCAATGTCTCAATTGTTCCAGTCTTTCTCGGACGAAGACCGCTGCTCTCATCCTTCCCTGGAATGGTTTCATTTTCCATCGACCGGGACTGGAAAGGGCACGCAGACGAACGGGCAATCGAGAAGGTTGCTACGTACCTAGCCAATCTTCCACGCATACAGTTCGACCAACTCTCTATAGGAGCATTCCAGGAACTGGTTGTTGCTCTTCTGCGAAAGCTTCGATTTACAGACATTGAACGCAATAATTCTCGGGACTATGGGTTCGACATTTCCGCGCGAACACGTGTTCGTAATCCCTTTGGTGGATTTGGCAGCATTACTTGGCTCATAGAAACAAAATTTAGGAAGGACTCTAGGGCTGATATTAATTCCCTGCGCCAACTCAGCTACTACTTGGAAAGTCAGCCGCTCGGGGTAAATGGCGTATTGATCACAAACGGACACTTGACTTCCACCGCCAGAGAATGGATCGACGCAAATCAAAAGTCCAAGAGAACTTCAATAACGGTGGTTGATGGTACCCAACTCAGAGAGCTCGTACTGAAGTATCCAGATCTGGTCGATCAATTCTTTGGGTACGGAGTCTGACATGACCGTCGTATCCGATCTCGTCGACCGACTAAATGCTTGCCCGGCTGGCAAACCCGGCTGGGCGCAATTTGAGCAAGTGTGCATAGACATCCTTACGTTTCTTTTTGTGCCGCCACTGTCACAGCCCAAGATTCAGCCAAGAACCTACTCTGAGATCGACAGGCGGGACGCCGTGTTTCCAAATAGAGAGGACATCGGAAATGGCGTGTGGGCGAAGATCTTTCGAGAACTAGATGCCCGCCTGATCCTTTTCGAATTCAAGAATTACGATGCCTGCGAAATTGGCAAAGATGAAATAAACCAGACTCGCAACTATCTCACTCCCGCAATGGGAAAGCTGGCAATTGTTTGCTCCAACAAGCTTCCCAACGATCAAGCGCATATCAAGAGAAATACGATCTACTCCGAAGAGAAGAAGGTCATTCTCTTTCTCGCCAAGGACAAACTTGAGGAAATGCTTTACATCAAGGAACGCGGAGATGATCCTGGCGACCTAGTGATGGATGAAATCGAATGGTTCTATCTTCAACACGAGTGAGGTCAATGGCGCGTGACTTCGTAAGTGAAAGCCTTCGATCTGCGGATCGAACCGGGTTTTCAGGTTCAGGCTTCATCGATCGCTGCCGGCGCGGCTGCGCCGCATTGAAGCGCGAGCCCGGCTTGCGCTGAACGTCGCGTCAGGAGTTGGCGCTGGCGGCACGGCGCAGCGGGGCGTTCAGCCGCGCAAGGCGCTGGACTCGGCCAGCGGCAGTTCGATCCAGAAGGTGCTGCCGATGCCGACGGTGGATTCGTAGCCGATGCGGCCGCGCATTCTGTCGATCAGTTGTTTCGAGATGGCGAGGCTGAGGCCGGTGCTCTGGAAGTTGCCGGCTTCTGCGCCGAGGCGGGAAAACGGCTCGAACAATTCGTTCTGCCAGTCGCTGGCGATGCCGACGCCGGTGTCGGCCACGCTGATGCGCAGATAGGCGGTTCCCGCCCGCTGGCAGGAAATCATGACGCTGCCGCCCTGGCGATTGAACTTCACGGCATTCGACAGCAGGTTCAGCAGCGCCTGCTTGACCATTGCACGGTCGGCCCAGACGATCCAGTCGGCCGCGGCGCTGCAGTCGTCGACCAGGCTGACCTGTTTCTTTTCCGCCGCCAGCGCGACCAGGGACAGGCAGGGCGGGATCAACTGGTCGATATGGATCGGTTCCATGTTCAGCTTCAGCTCGCCCGCCTCGATGCGGCTCATGTCCAGCACCTGCGTCACCAGCCCGAGCAGGTGCCGGCCGGCGTTGGTGATGTGGCCGACGCTGGCCAGTTGCTCCTTGGTCAGGGTAGTCGCCGGTTCCGTGCGCAGCCGCTCGGCAAGTTCCAGGATGGTGATCAGCGGGGTGCGGAATTCATTGCTGATCGAGGTCAGGAATACGGTTTTAGCGCGGCTCGACTGCTCGGCGGCACGCTGCGCGGTGCGCAGCATGGTCTTGACCTGGGCGCGGTCGCGCGCCACGACGAAGCCGGCCAGCACCACGATGCCGACCGAACCGAGCATGGAGGTCAGCATCAGCCCCGGCATTTCGGTGATCGGAATCATGCTGACGGGGAGCCAGCTCAGCGTCGTCGCCATATAGAGAAACAGCAGCGCGGCGCCCAGGATGGCGCCCATCACCAGCAGGATGGCGGGATTGCCGAAGGTGCTCAGCAGCGCGATGTTGGCGAGGAATCCGGGCAGGGCGATCGAGGTGATGCCGCCGGTGAGGAAGGCCCAGACCGCGATCACCAGGATGCCGCCGATGTTCGTCACCACCAGGCCCAGGCTGATGTCGCCGGTGGCGCGGATCAGCCAGGCACCGAGCACCGGCGTCAGGATGCCGGCGGCGAACATGACGTGCTCGGCAAAAGGCATCGTGCCGCGCACGAAGGCGACGCCGAGGTACATCAGCGACACCACCAGCGAGATGGTCAGCAGGGATTTCGCGATGCCCCGGTGCCTGGTGTTGCGGCGCGGGTCGGGCAGGGCGTTGGGCGGAACGAACCAGGCGATTACATCCATTGGGGGCCCCCGTTTTTCCGGTCTATGCCGTTTTGGTTGGGATTGTTGGCAAAAACCATTCTACCGCCGCCGGCGCCACGGCAGTCGTCCGAATAATGCCATTCGCTTGGTAAGGGATTGGCTGCGCGGATTGTGAGAGTTGGTGCTGGCGACACGGCGTAACATGCGCTTCCATGCCTGCCGAGATGCCGCCATCCGCTCTCCCCATCGATCTGCTGGTCATCGGCGGCGGCATCAACGGCGCCGGCATCGCGCGCGACGCCGCGGGCCGCGGTTTCTCGGTGACCCTGGTGGAACGCGGCGACCTGGCCGGCGCCACCTCGTCGTGTTCCTCGAAGCTGGTCCATGGCGGCCTGCGCTATCTCGAACAATACGAGTTCCGCCTGGTGGCCGAGGCCCTGGCGGAACGCGAAACGCTGCTGCGCATGGCGCCGCACCTGGTCTGGCCGGCGCGCTTCGTGATGCCCCACGTGCCCTGGCTGCGCCCGCGCTGGATGATCCGCGCCGGCCTGTTCCTCTACGACCATCTGGGCGGCCACCATGGGGATGCACGGCTGGCGCATTCGGCCTCGGTGCGGCTCGATCGCGGCCCGTATCACGACGGCCTGCAGGACCGCTATCGCCACGGTTTCATCTATTCCGACTGCCGCACCGACGACGCGCGGCTGGTGATCGCCAACGCGCGCGACGCGGCGCGGCGCGGCGCGCGCATCCTGCCGCACACCGAACTCGTCGCTGCGCAGCGCAGCGGCGGCCTCTGGCAGGTGCAACTGGCCGGCGGCGAAACCCTGCAGGCGCGCGCGATTGCCAATGTCGCCGGGCCCTGGGTCAAGCAAGTCCTCAACCAGCGGCTTGGCGTGCCTTCTGCCGATTCCCTGCGGCTGGTGCGTGGCAGCCACCTGGTGCTGCCGCGGCTGTATGCGGGCGAGCATGCCTTCATCCTGCAGAACGACGACCGCCGCGTGGTGTTCATGATTCCCTACGAGGGACGCTTCACCCTGCTCGGCACCACCGACGTGCTGGAAACCGGCGATCCGCTGCGGCCGCAGGCCACGGCGGAGGAGGCCGCCTACCTCTGCGCCGCGGCCGGCCGCTACCTGCAGCAGGCGCCGCGGCCGCAGGATGCGGTCTGGCGTTTCGCCGGCGTGCGCCCGCTGTACGACGACGGCTCGGGCGATCCCGCGGCCATCACCCGCGATTACACGCTGCGCCTGGATAGCCAGCAGCAGGCGCCGGTGCTGTCGGTGTTCGGCGGCAAGCTCACCACCTATCGCAGTCTTGCCGAGCATGTGGTCGATCGCCTGGCCGCCGCCCTCGGGCAGCGCCGGCCGGCCTGGACCGGGCGCTCGACCCTGCCGGGCGGCGATCTGCCGGCGGGCGGTTTCGACCAATTCGTCGTGCAGCAGATCGCACCGCGCTTTCCGTGGCTGCCCGGCCCGCTGTGCGCGGCCCTGGCCCGACGCCACGGCAGCGAACTGGTCGACTTGCTGGGCGATGCCCGCAGCCTGGCCGATCTGGGCGAGGATTTCGGCGGCGGGCTGTGCGAACGCGAACTGGAATGGCTGCTCGCCCACGAGTGGGCGCAATCGGCCGACGATGTGCTGTGGCGCCGCAGCAAATGCGGCCTGCACATGACGCCGGCGCAGCGCCAGCGGGTTGCGCGCCGGCTGGGCGGTTAGGGCGCCTGCCCGCCAACCTGCCGCACCGGCCTGCCGGAGCTGCCCGCAGACCGGCGCTGTCGTTGCCTGGACCGGGGGTTCCGCGCAAAATGCATTCATCACAAACTCCGCTCGACTATGACACTGAGCATAGGCGGCAACGCGGCGGCGGCATGTGCGCTATGCCACATACGGCAGCAAGATTCGCCGATTGCTTGCCGCCCAAACGAAGTTTCTCCTACTATTCGGATGGCGCCCGTCGCGCCGCAGAATGTTCCGCTGACAAGGAGTGGCCCATGATCGAAGGCAGTTGCCTGTGCGGCGGCGTCCGCTACCAGTATGACGGCGAGATCGGTGAGATTTCGATCTGCCATTGTGCGCAGTGCCGCAAGGCGCAGGGCTCGGCTTTTGCCGCGGTGAGCCCAGTGGCGTCGGACAAATTCAGACTCATCGCAGGCGCCGAGCTGCTGCGGGAATACCGGTCCTCGGCGGACAAGGCCAGGGTATTCTGTTCGCGCTGCGGCAGTCCGATTTACTCGGTCAAGGACGATTTGCCGGAGGTCAGGCGCCTGCGCCTGGGTACGGTCGATACACCCATCGCCTGCGACAATGTTTTCCACATCTTCGTCGACTCGAAGGCATCCTGGTGGGATGTCGGCGATGCGCATCCGCGCTTCGCCGGGCGCAAGCCCTGAGGGCAGGAGGTGCCTGTGCCGCCGAACTCGCTGA
>JACPUD010000007.1 GCA_016192435.1 Rhodocyclales bacterium
CAGCGCGCGCAGCCCGAGCAGCACCGCCATGCCGGCGATGAAGGGCAGCCACGGATTGCGCGACAGCAGCGCGGCGGCCACGGCGGCGATGACGCCGGCCAGCTTGGGATTCAGCGGCGCGAAAGCGCCGCCGGTCACCAGCACGTCGGGCACCACGATGGCCGCCAGCGCCGCCGCCGGCGCATAGCGCAGCGCGCGCTGCAGCACCGAGGGCAGGCGCACGCGGCCGCCGAGGACGATGAAGCTGGCGCGCGGCAAGGTCGTCGCCAGCCCGATCAGCACGAAAGTCAGCCACAGCGTGGCCCCGTCAGTCATTGAACTACACTCCCCCCAGCCCCCTCGCCAAGCGAGGGGGTGACAATGGTTCGCCGCTGCGCGGCTCCGTGGGATGACTGGCGCCACTTCGGGCGGCCGTGCGGGGCGCTCATGCCGCATCTCCCTTCTTGTGCCAATGCTCGGCGGCAAAGCCGGCGACGATGCCGACCACGATGGCGACGATCAGACCGAGGCGCAGCGGCATGCCGCGCAGGAGCACCGCCGTGGCGCCGCTGCTCACGGCGGCGACCAGCATCGGCCGCTGCTTTGCCATCGGCACCAGCAAAACCAGCAGGGCGATGGTGGCCATGAATTCCAGCGACCAGTGCTTCGGGATCGAGCCGGCGGCGAACACCCCGACCAGGGCAAAGGCCTGCCACAAGGCCCAGGACCAGAGCGAGGGCGCCAGGTAGTAGCCGAGCCGCCAGCGCGGGTCATCGACCGTCAGCATCTTCTCCAGACAGCAGGCGAACACGCCGTCGGTCAGCAGGTGGCCGGCGAACCAGCGTCGCGGCGCATTGACGCCGCGAAAGCCCTCGGCAATGGCGGCGCTGAAAATGATGAAGCGCAGATTCAGCGCCAGCGCCGTGACTACGATCAGCCACAGCGGCGCGCCGGCCCCGATCAGCGGCAGCGTGCCGAGCTGGGCGGTGCCGGCAAAGACGATCAGGTTCATGCCCATCGCCTGCGTCGGCGTGAAACCGGTGCTGATCATGGCCATGCCGGTGACCATGGCCCAGGGAATCAGGCCCACCGACATCGGCAGGAAGCTGCGGAAACCCTCGCGGGCGCCGGCGCGAAACGATGAAATTGGCATGAAGGGGATCGATGACAAGTCCCCCGCATTGTATGAAGAATCGTCGCCGGCCCGCCAGTGGTCGCTCAGGTTTGCGGCAGGTGGCCTTCGGCAAGTGCGGCGCGATATACCTTCAATGCCACGTGCGCGTCATCGGCGGCATACAGCATCTGGCGCTCGGTCAGGCGCGGATGTGCCCAGTTGGAGGTGGTGGTGCGCTTGGATTTCTGCATGCGCCGGCCCAGGTAGCGGGCGACCGCCGTTTTCGCCCCGAGGGTCTGCCGCGGTCGGTCGGAGGGCAGCGCGCGCGACAGATCGAGCACATGCTGCACCTCGATGCCGAGGCGCGCGCGCAACTGCGCCAGGTCGCTGGCGAGGCCGAAGCCCACTTTGAGGATTTGCCGCGATTCGAGGATTTCCTGCAGCCCGTGGTGATGCAGGTGGAGCTCCATCTGCGCCCTGACCGGAAACAGATAGACGCGGTCCGCCGTCGCCAGTTGGATCAGGTGCGGCCCGGTAGACACCTCGCCCTTGGCGAAGGTCGGCTTGGCCTCGGTGTCGAAGCCGAGCACCGTCTCCGCCAGCAGCAGCCGGCAGGCGTCGGCCGCGGCCGCCGGCGCATCGACCAGCACCACGTCGGCGATGGCGATGCCCTGATAGGGCGGCAATTCGGCAAGCGGGCCGGCGGCGGGGAGAGTGTCCATGAAGTTGTGCGTGCTTGAGCGGGCCGGCGCGACCGCTGGAAGCGGATTGCGGCGGCGTTTTGGTGGCATCGAAGTCTATAGGATCGGGGCGGCAACTCGGTTTACAATTGCAGGCTTCAACGTGTACGAGTTCCCGGGCATGTCCGAAACTGCATTCTGCTACCACTGTCGTCAGCATCATCCGAAGACGGAGATGCGCCAGATCGAGACCAAGGCCGGCAAGCGCTGGCGCTGCATCCGCAGCATCGAGGCCACGCGCCAGGGCCAGGCCGCGCGCGAAGCCTACGGCCGCCAGGTTTCCGAGATGAACAAGTCCGAGGCGCAAAGCCGGGCGCGACTGTCCAAGCCGATCGTCGTCTGACGGCGGCCCCGCCTGCATCGGCCGACCATGATGCTGCGCCGGTTTGTGCTCCTGCTGCCGGCCCTGCTCGCCGCCTGCGCGCCGCTGCCATCGGGCCAGGGGCGCGGCGCGCTGTGGCAGCCTTCGCCGAACTTCGACCAGCGCCGGCCGAATTTCGTCATCCTGCACCAGACCACCAACGACAACGTCGGCCAGGCGCTGGCGACGCTGACCAATCCGCAACGCCGCGTCAGCGCCCACTACCTGATCGGCCGCGACGGCGCCGTCATGCAACTGGTCGATGAGGCCGCCCGCGCCTGGCATGCCGGCGAATCGCGCTGGGGCGGCATGAGCGATCTCAATTCGGCCTCGATCGGCATCGAACTCGACAACACCGGCGCGGAGGAATTCGCCGAGCCGCAGATCCTCGCCCTGCTCGCGCTGCTCGACGAACTGCGCACGCGCCATGCCATCCCGGCGGCCAACTATCTGGCGCACGGCGACGTAGCGCCGACGCGCAAGGTCGATCCGAGCCGCCGCTTCCCCTGGCGCAGGCTCGCCGCGCAGGGCTTCGGCCTCTGGTGCGACGCGCCGCCGCCGGCGGCCCCGGCCGGCTTCGATGCGCAGCTCGGCCTGCAGGCGCTGGGCTATGACGTCGCCGTCCCCGCCGCCGCGCGCGCGGCCTTCCGCCGCCATTTCCTGGCGCAGGACGGCGAGACCGAACTGGCGCCCGAGGAGCAGGCCCTGCTGCACTGCCTGCTGCAGCAGACACTGCGACCGCAAGCCCGCGGCCCGGCCGCCGCCGCGGCACTGGAGTGATGCCATGACCCACACCCGCTACGCGGAGATTGCCGCCTACCTGACCAAGGACGGCTCCGAAATCCGCGAACTCATGCATCCCGCCGTGCACGGCAACCGACTGCAAAGCCTGGCCGAAGCCAGCATCGCCCCGGGCCGGCGCACGCAACTGCATCGCCATGCGCTGAGCGAGGAGCTGTACCACGTCACGTCGGGCAGCGGCCTGATGACCCTGGGCGAGAGCCGCTTCAAAGTTGGCGCTGGCGACACGGTGCTGATCCCGCCCGGCACGCCGCATTGCATCGAGGCCGACGGCGCCGCAGCGCTGCGCATCCTCTGCTGCTGCAGCCCGCCCTATGCGCACGAGGACACCGAGTTGCTGGAGGCGGACTGATGGCGGGCAACCTGTTCGCCGAATTGCCCCAGCTACCCGGGACGGCGCAAGACGCCGAGCGCTTCGAGACGCTGCTGACGCGGCCGGGGCTACGCATCGAGCGCATCGTGTCCACCGGCCAGGCCAGCCCGCCCGGCTTCTGGTACTGCCAGCAGGATGCCGAATGGGTGGCGCTGCTGAGCGGCGAAGCCCTGTTGCGCTTCGAGGACGAAGCCGCGGCGCGGCGCTTGCGCGCCGGCGACTGGCTCTACATCGCCCCGCAGCGGCGCCATCGCGTGGACTGGACCGCTGAAGAAACGCCGACGGTCTGGCTCGCCGTGCATCACGCCGGCGCCTGATTCGGCGCCAGACTCAAGAGTTGGCGCTGGCGCTACGGCGCCGCCTTCGGGTTAGGCGCCGGCCTTGCCCAGGGAGAGCCTGAGCGGAACCTCGCGCTGATTGCCCTCGTGCTTGCCGGGTTCGCCGAGCAGCACCCGCGCGGCCGGCGCACCGGCCTCCTTGAGCGTCGCCAGCGCGGCCTCGCCGCGCGCCTGCGCAAGCTGACGCAGGCGATCATCGGGCAGCACCTCCTTGTCGCTCAGGCGCTGGTAGAGCAGGGCATGAAAGTCGGCACCCTTCAGCGCGCCGACCTCGTCCGTGGATAGCGCGCGCGGCGGGTTCATCAGACCGCCGAGGCGCGACATCACCTTGCCGCCCAGGCTTTCCTCGAGCTGGCCCGGATTGGCGCTGCGAAAGCCCTGCTTGAGCCCGGCCAGTTCGGCCTTGCCGAAGCGCTCGGCGAACAGCGCTTCGAGCGCCGCCTGGATCTGCGGCTGGCGCAGCGCAACCGGCCCCGGATCGCCCTGGGTGTCACCCTGGTAGCCGCTTTTTTGTAGCAGCGTGCGGCGCAATTGCAGATCCTGCAGGGCGCTGCGGTCGGCATCGCTCCAGGTGCCCTGCAGCGTCAGCGCCAGCGCCGGGCGCTTGTTGAGTGCCGCGGCGAGCTTGACCAGCTTTTCGCGCTCCGGCGGCGTCAGACGCCGCGCGCCGGCGTCGAAGGCGATGCTTTCGAGTTTCTCGTCGCCGCCGCCGAACAGCGCGCCGAGCGCCCGGAAAGGCGCGGTGACGATCTTGGTCAGGATATTGGTGATGACCTTCCAGACCAAGCCGCCATAGCTGAATTGCGGATCGTCGAGGCTGCCGCTGACCGGCAGGCCGAGGTCGATGCGACCATCGGCATCCTCCAGCAGGGCGATCGCCAGATCGAGCGGCAGATCCTTCGCGCTCGGGCTGGCGATGCGCTCGCCGAGCACCAGGCGCTCCATCACCACCTTGTTCTGGCTTTGCAACTGGCGCTTCTTGATCACGTATTCGAGATCGAGCGAGAGCTTGCCGGAATTTATCCGGCGCCCGGCGAAGGTCGCCGAATAGGGCGTCAGCCGCGTCATCTCGACGTTGCGGAAGATCACGCGGATGTCCATGAAGTCGGTCGGATCGAAAATATCCACCTGACCCGTGGCGCGTGCCAGGCCGTACTCATCCACCTCGCCGTCGAGTTCGAGCTGGGCATGGGCGCCGGGACGCGAGGAAAGCCCGGCCAGCGATCCGCGCAACCGATGAATGCGCGTGCCGAAGGGCAGCAGCAGCGACTGGTCGGCAAAATCGAGTTCGCCGTTGCGAAAACGCAGGCGGTCGATGTCGACCAGGAAACCGGGAGCCTCGGCCTTCTGCTCCGGCCTGGCGGCCGCTGCCGGCGCGGGCGCCGCAGCCGCGGCAGCAGCGCCCGCGCCGCCGGCTGGCGCCGGCGGCGCACTGTCGGTTGCCGGCGCATCGCCGCGGCGCAGGATGCGCTTGAAATTGGTCGACTTGTCGGCGGCGATCAGCAACTGCGTATCGAGACCGTCGAGCGTCAGTTCGGCGATATGCAATTGCTTCGCCGTCACTTCGAGCTGGCGCGTCGCCAGCGACTTCCAGGCGAGGAAGGCCGTCTGCGTGCCGGCTTCGTTGAGGCGCAGGTCGCTGAGCGCCAGGCTGCCGCGATAGGCCGTGGTTTTTGCGTTGTGCACCAGTTTGCCGGCGGCGGCCAGCCGGCCGCCAGCAAGGTCCAGCGCGGCGTAGCGGCCGAGGAAAGACTGCGCCGGCTTGAGTGCCAGATCGTCGAGCTTGAGCTGCAGTTCCGCCGCAGCCGTGGCCGGCACCAGCGTGCCGTCCACCGTCAGGCTGCCGCCGCCGGTGACGCGCAACGCGGCCTTGAGCGGCAATGGTTTCTGCCGATTGTCAGTGACGCCCGTCACGCTGAGCGCAATGTCGGCGAAGCCGAGGTCGAGCGCCGGCTTGGTCGATTCGTCGCGCAGGCTGGCGCCGAAGCCGCTCAAGGCGACGCGTTCGATTGCATAGCGCCAGGGCGCGGCTGGCGCCTCCACTTTGCCCGGCGCCGCCGACGCAGCCGGCGCCAGGGCCTGCAGCGCGGCCAGCAGATCGATCGCGCCCTTGGCGTCGCGTCGCGCGGCGATGCTGCCGCCCTTCAACTCGACGCCGCCGATCTTCGCGCTGCGCCGCTCCAGGTCGATCTGCGTCGGCGCCAGGGCGATCGCGGTCAGCGACAACAAATTGCCGCGCGTCTTGCCGTACCGCGCCGCTTCGAGACGCGTCCCGCGCAGTTCCAGGGCGCCGAATTCGAGCTGCCGCGTGGCGAGTTCGAAGCGACCCCGCTGCAGCTCGAGGGCCTCCACGGCGAGCAGCGGCGCGCCCGGCGCCTGCGGTTTGCGCAAGACGAGCCCGGCCAGCTTGACGGTGATCGGGTCGAGCTTCAGTTCGAGCTTGCCCGCGGCATGGCCGACGCGGTAGTCCAGATCCAGGCTGGCGACGCCTGCGGGTGGCGCCAGGCCGAGTTCGGGCGGCAGATGCGGCTGAAGCAGGGCGGCGAGCTTGCCCAGGTCGATGCCGCGCAGATCGACATGGCCGCTGGAACCCAGCGGATTCAGCGTGGCTTCGCCGCTCCATTCGAGCTGGGCGCCGAAGGCGGTCTTCGCCGTCAACCTGAAGCGGCCCGAGTCGTCGGGCAAGGTCGAGATGTCATTGAGTTCGAGGTCGACGGATTCGATCCGGCTGACAAAGGGCGGCACGCTGCGCCGGTCGGCGATATCGGCCTGCGCGCCGGTCAGCGCCAGGTGCCGGATATCGATGCGTGGCAGCGGCGCAGCGGGCTTGGGCTCGTCCTTGCCGGCAAACGCGGCCAGCAGGCGGCTCCAGTTCAGCGGGCCTTGCGCGCCGTCGCTCAGTATTGCGCTGGCGCGCAGACCGTCGAGCCGGATGTCGTCGAAGACCAGGCCGCGCTGCGTAATGCTGGCGGCCGAAAGATCGACCAAGAGTTCGTTGAAGGCCAGCAGCGGCGCGCCTTCCGGGTCTTCGAGCGTTAGCTCGCGCAGGCGCAGGCTGAGCGCCAGGAGATTGAATTCCGGCTTGGCCAGGCTCAGGCGGTGGCCGCTTTTCTCGGCGACGATCTGCTGCGCCTGCGACTGCAGGATGCCCGGCAACGCCAGCCAGAGCACGCCGAACAAGATGAACACGGCGGCGGCGGCAGACAGGATTGCCTTGCTCATGCGCCGAAGAGTGATCGCCATGTCTTTGCCCTATGGAAATACCGGTGACAGAGTTATCAAGCCTAGCCTATGCCGGAATAGTACGCCAGGATGCCTAGGCGGAGCGCACTGCCGGCCGACCGCCAGCGGCCCGCGTCATCAGCCGCCGCAGCCAGGCCTTGCGCATTTCTTCCAGCAGCCACATCGCCGCGGCGCCGGCCAGCGCCAGCAGCCAGACCTCGCCGCCGATCGCCGCGGTGCCGAACAGCCAGTGGCCGGCCGGGGTGTAGATGATGAACAGGATCACCCCGAGCTCCGCCGCCAGCGCCAGCAGGATGTAGCGATTGCTGAAGAGTCCGAAGGACAGCGAGGACTTGATCGGGTGGCGACACAGGAACACATTCATCATCTGCATCACCACGATGGTCGCCAGGCAGGCGGAAGTCGCCTGCAGGTACAACGGATCGGTCCTGTCGAGGGCCACGCCGTAATGCCAGCCGGCGGCTTCGAGCACGAAGAAGAACACCGCCATCGCCGCCGCCGCTTCCAGCACACCGAGAAACAGGTAGGCGCGAACCAGCATGCCCCAGGTCAATAGCCGCTCGCCGCGCGCCCGCGGCGGCCGCCGCATCACCGCGGGATCGGGCTTTTCGGTACCCAGCGCGAGTGCCGGCAGCATGTCGGTGCCGAGGTCGACGGCGAGGATCTGGATGATGGTCAGCGGCAGCGGGATGCGCAGCAGGACGAAGGCCAGGTAGGGCACCAGTTCCGGGATGTTCGAACTCAGGATGTAGGTGAGGAACTTGCGGATGTTGTCGAACACCGCGCGGCCTTCCTCGATCGCGGCGACGATGCTGGCGAAGTTGTCGTCGAGCAGGATCAGGTCGGCGGCCTGCTTGGCCACGTCGGTGCCGGCAATGCCCATGGCGATGCCGATGTCGGCGGTCTTGAGTGCCGGGGCGTCGTTCACGCCGTCGCCGGTGACGGCGACGATCTCGCCCTTCTTCTGCAGGGCCTGCACGATCAGCATCTTCTGTTCGGCGGCGACGCGGGCGAAGATGATCTCTTTTGCATCGAGCGCGAGCTGCAGATGCGCCGGTGAGATGGCGCGCAACTGGTCGCCGGTGATCACCACCGGCTGCCCGGACTTGACCAGGCCGATCTGGCGCGCGATGGCCAGCGCCGTGTGCGGATGGTCGCCGCTGACCATGATGATGCGGATGCCCGCCGTGGCGCAGCGCGCGACGGCATCCGGTACCTCGGCCCGCGGCGGGTCTTCGAGTCCGACCAGACCGGCGAGGATCATGCCGCGCTCTTCGCTCGGCCTGCCGTCCCGGATGTCGCCGCCGACTGCGCAATGGGCGAAGGCCAGCACGCGCAGACCCGCCTCGGCCATCTGTTGCTGCGCCGCCAGCAGCCGCGTCTTTGCCGCCGGATCGAGCGGAACAACGCCGGCGTCGAATTGCACGAAGTCGCAGGCGGCAAGCACCGTTTCCGGCGCGCCCTTGCAGTAGAGCATGCGGCCCTGCGGGGTTGCGCAGAGCACCGACATGCGCTTGCGGTCGGTATCGAACGGGATTTCATCGATCCGCTGGTGGTCGGCAAGTTCCCCCGACACCTGCCGGCCCATGTCGGCCAGCGCGACTTCCATCGGGTCGCCCTGCAGTTTGTCATCGACGAGCTTCAGGTTGTGGCAGAGCGCGGCATTGACGAACAGTTCGCGCTTGTCCGCGGTCAGATTTCGCTGCGCCGCCAAATCGGCGAAGTCGAGAAAACCGCCGCCCAGCCACAGGCGCCGCACCGACATGCGGTTTTGCGTCAGGGTGCCGGTCTTGTCGCAGCAGATGGTCGTGGTCGAGCCCAGCGCCTCGACCGCCGGCAGGTGACGCACCAGGGCATTGCGCTTGGCCATGCGCTGCGTCGCCATGGCCAGGGACAGCGTCACCGTCGGCAGCAGGCCTTCGGGCACGTTGGCGACAATGATGCCGATGGCAAACAGCAGGTTTTCCCAGGTCGGCAGGCCCAGCGCCTGGCCAATGAAGAACAGCGCCACGCCCATGCCCGTGGCGAGTGCCGCAACGATGCGCGACAGACGCGCAATCTCGTGTTGCAGCGGCGACGAGGCAGCGCCGGCCGTCTGCGTCAGGTGTGCAATGCGGCCGAACTCGGTATGCATGCCGGTGGCGTACGCCACCGCGCGCGCCTGGCCCGACACCACCGAGGTCCCGGCCAGCACCACGTTCCTGGCATACAGCGGCGAAGCTTCAGCGCTGGGCTCGGTGCCGCGCGCCTTGGGCAACGATTCGCCGGTCACCGTGGCGGTGTTCACGCGCAGCGCAAAGGCCTCGGTCAGGCGGCAGTCGGCAGGAATGATTGTGCCTTCCTCCAGCAGTACGATGTCGCCGGGCACCAGCTCCGTGGCAAGCAGTTCGACGATGGCGCCGCCACGCAGCGCCTGCACTTTCTGCGGCAAGAGCTGGCGCAGCGCGGCCACGGCCTTTTCCGCCTTGTATTCCTGCCAGAAGGAAAAAACGCCGTTGACCATGATGACGCCGACGATGGCCACGCCGAGACGGCCCATGCCCTGGCCCGGATCGAAATGCTCGGCGAGAAAGGCCAGCGCGGCGCCCAGCCACAGGATGATGGCGAAGAAGTGAGTGAATTCGCGGGCGAAGCCGAGCAGCAAATGCTCGCGCGCGACTTCCTCGACATGGTTCGGGCCGAACTCGGCCAAGCGGCGCGCCGCCTCGGCGGCCGTCAGGCCGGCCGCCGTGGTCTTCAGACTGGCGAGCGCCTGCTCGGTGTCGAGGCCATGGATATGCATGGCCTAGGCCATCATCTGACTCCGGCGCGCTGCAGGCGGGCCCGCAGCGCGGCGATTTCATCGAGCAGGTCGAGCGCCAGCGCCACGCCGGGCGGATTGATTTCCAGATCCTGCGACAGGCGCAATGCCAGCCGCGCGCGGCGCAGCGATTCGCCGCTGAAGCGCCAGTCCTGGGGAGAGCTGCCCACCGGTTCCAGCACGCCTTCAACCACCCAGGCCAGCACGTGCTCCTGTTCGGCGCTGCAGGCCTGACAGAGTTCCACCAGCGTGAAGCGGACTTCCTCTTCGACCACCGGCCCTTCGATGTATGTCATGGCAATCGGGTTCATCGGGCTCATTCCTCCAGGGCTTGTCTGGGGTTGAAGTCAAACGCCTTGGCCATCGCGCGGTAGGCCTCCCGTGCGGCTTCGCTGTCGGCCGGCGGCAGGGCTATGCCCAGCACCACGTACAGGTCGCCCGGCGGCATGCCGGGAATGCCGCGGCCCTTCAGGCGCAACTGGCGACCTGCCACCGAGCCGGGTGGAATCGTCAGGCGCACCGGTCCTTCCGGCGTCGGCGCCATCACCGCCGCGCCCAGCGCCGCTTCCCAGGGCGCCAGTGGCAGGTTTGCGTAGACATCGCGGCTGTCGGCGCGAAACTTCGGATCGGGCTTGAAGACGATTTCGAGATACAGGTCGCCCGCCGCGCCGCCGCCAATCCCCGGTGCACCCTGGCCGGCCAGACGCAGGTGCTGACCGGCACAAATGCCTTTGGGAATACTCACGTCGAGCTTGCGCTCCTGCAGGGTGACGCGACCCTGCGCGTCGAGCGCCGGCATGCGCAGCGCGATGCTGCGCTGGGCGCCACGGTAGGCATCGAGCAGATCGATCTGCACCTTGGCATGGTGATCCTGACCCTGGGCGCGCATGTGCCCGCGCTGCCCGGTCCCGAAATGGCGGCCGAACAGCGCCTCGAAGAAGTCGCTGTGATCGCCGCCCGGGCCGGCGCCAAAATCGCCGCCGCTGAATTCGAAGCCGGCGTCCCAGCCCGGCGGCGGCTGGAAGTCCTGTCCGGCCTTCCACTGGCTACCCATCTGGTCGTAGGCTGCGCGCTTCTCCGGATCCTTCAGCACCGCATAGGCTTCACCGAGCTCCTTGAAGCGCGTCTCGGCATCGGGATCCTTGCTTACGTCCGGGTGATATTTGCGCGCCAGCTTGCGGTAGGCCTGCTTGACCTCGTCCTGGTTTGCGCTGCGCGCCAGGCCGAGGATCTCGTAGTAATCCTTGAACTTCATGGTGCGATACCGACCGGGTCGATCTGCTGCGCGTATCCGTAGCCGACGCCAGATTTGGCTTGGTGCCGGTCAGACAGGCTGGCGGCGGTCCAGATAGTCACGCAAGCGGCGCCATGCCTGCCAGCCGAGAAACGCCCGACGTCCCCAGCGCCAAGCCCGGCGCGGCCGGAGCACGGCCAGCGCGACGCCGGCGGCGACCACCAGTTGCGGATTGCGCCCGATCCAGCGGGCACCCTCGAGCGCACAATCCGCCGCGCCGAAAACCGGCGCCAGCCCGGCGGCATGGCGCCCGAAATCGCTGCGCAGGCTTGCGCTGGCAATCTGCAGCCGCTGCCGCTTCAAGGCCAGTTCGAGCGTGGTGGCGTTCACAGCGGTCCGCCGCCGTCCCTGGCCGACAAGGCATCCCGGTCCTTGCGCAGTTCGGCCAGGCTGCCGGAAAACAGCTTCGAGCCGGCGCGTGCCCGGCTCATCGCCAGCGCCAGGCTGACGCCGCCGGCGCCGAGGAAAAGCGCCGAAAAAACGCCGAGGGCAAGCAGACGATGACTTTCCCACAGCATCACGGTGACAAAGATGGCAAGGAAGACCAGGCCGGCTGCGATGCAAAGAAAGGCTGCGGCGCCATAAGCCAGCAAGGAAATCAGCCGCAGCCTCTCCTCGGCCAGTTCCACGCCGAGGAGTTCGAGGCGATTGTGCAGCAGCTTGACACCGGTGCCGAGCAAACCCTTGCTCGACGCGAACAAGCCGCCGTGCTCCGGCGTGCCGCCGGCCGCATCTGCCATGGCTGGGTTCAGCGACGACCGATCAGCAGGCCGACGATGAAACCGAATCCGGCCGCGACTCCGACCGAACGCCAGGGATTGTCGTGCACATAGTCGTCGGCGGCGCGGCCAACCTGCTTGGCCTTGTCCACCACGACCGCCTCGGCTTCGGCCAGCTTGATCTTGGCGGCGGCAAGGCTGTCCTGGGTGCGGGCGCGGATTTCGGCGACCTTCTCACCCGCCTGGCCCGCGGTGGCGCGCAGCAGTTCTTCCGTGTCGGCGATCACCAGCTTTACGTCGGCGATCAGTTTGTCCTTGGTTACATCAGTCATGTCGCTCATGTTTCTCTCCTGGAATAAAGGTGTTGCAGTTCAAGGCTACCCATTTTGTCGCTGCGCCGCAATGATCCATGTCATAGGCAAGTAAAGTCGTAATCCACCGTCAGCGGCGCATGGTCGGAGAAACGCTGCTCCTTGTAGACCGACGCGCGGCGCGCAGACCCCGCGAGACCCGGCGTCGCGATCTGGTAGTCGATGCGCCAGCCGACGTTCTTGGCCCAGGCCTGGCCCCGGTTCGACCACCAGGTATAGGCCTCGCCGGTCGCTTCCGGCAGCAGCTTGCGATGCACATCCACCCAGCCCAGGTCGTCGAACACGGCCGACAGCCAGGCGCGCTCTTCGGGCAGGAAGCCGGAGTTCTTCTGGTTGGACTTCCAGTTCTTCAAGTCGATCTCCCGGTGCGCGATGTTCCAGTCGCCGCAGAGCAGGATTTCCCGCCCGCTGTGCCGCGCTTCATGCGCCAGGCGCTCGAGTTGCGGCCGGAACTGGTCGAGGAAGCGGAACTTGGCCTGCTGCCGCTCGTCCGAGCTGGAGCCCGAGGGCAGATAGAGCGAAACCACCGACAGCTTGCCGAAATCCGCCTGCAGGTAGCGCCCTTCGGCATCGAACTCCGGATTGCCGAAACCCTCGATGATGCGGTCGGGCGCCTGCCGGGAATAGATGCCGACGCCGCTGTAGCCCTTCTTCTCGGCCGCGTGGAAAAAGCCGTTGAAGCCGGCCGGCGCGCGCAACGCCGGGCTCAGGTCGGCAAGCTGGGCCTTGAGTTCCTGGACGCAGACGACGTCGGCCTGTTGCGTCGCCAGCCAGTCGAAAACCCCTTTGCCGGCCGCGGAACGGATGCCGTTGAGATTCAGAGTGAGTATTCGGAGCATGTGTCTGTGCATGTAGAATGCGCTGGATGAATGCGAACGCCGACCACACCGCCGCCAGCGAGTTGAGCCGCGAGTTTATCGCCTTCGCCTGCGAGCTGGGCGTGTTGCGCTTTGGCGAATTCAAGACCAAGGCCGGGCGCCTGAGTCCCTATTTCTTCAATGCCGGATTGTTCAACGATGGCGCATCCCTGGCGCGCCTCAGCGATTTCTACGCGCGCCGCATGCTGACGGCCGATGTGCAGTTCGATGTGCTGTTCGGGCCCGCCTACAAGGGCATTCCGCTCGCCGCGGGCACCGCCATGGCGCTCGCCGGCCTGGGGCGCAACACGCCCTATGCCTATAACCGCAAGGAAGCCAAGGATCACGGCGAAGGCGGCACGCTGGTCGGGGCGCCGCTCAAGGGCCGCGTGCTGATCATCGACGACGTGATTTCCGCGGGCACTTCGGTGCGCGAATCGGTGGAGCTGATCCGCGCCGCCGGCGCCGAACCCGCCGCCGTGCTGATTGCGCTCGATCGCCAGGAACGCGGCCAGGGAGAGCTTTCAGCGGTGCAGGAAGTGGAACGAAATTACGGCATGCCGGTGATCAGCGTTGCCAGCCTGACCGATTTGATCGATTATCTGTCCGGCCATTCGGAACTTGAAAGCAAGCTCGCCGCCGTGCGTGCCTATCGCCTGCGTTACGGCATCGACTGATGCCCTCCACATCTCCAGGGAGAACCCCCATGCGCCTGATTTCCGCCCTGCTGTTCGCCTCCTCCGCCCTGCTCGCCATGGGCGCCGCCGCCCAGACCCGCATCTATTGCTGCGACGACGCCAACGGGCGCAAGGTCTGCGGCGACTTCCTGCCGACCGCCTGCCAGGGTCGGGCCTACGAGGAACGCGACAATCGCGGCTTCGTTTCGAAGAAAGTCGAGGCCCCGCTGACCGCGGAGCAGCAGGCGCGCCGCACCGCCGAACTGGCCAGGAAGGAAGAGGAAGCCAAGAAGGCCGCCGAGGAGCGCCGCCGCAACCTGGCCTTGCTGGCGACCTATTCCAGCGAAAAGGACATCAATTCGGCACGGGACCGCGCCCTGGCCGAGATCGACAAGAACATGAAGCAGTCCGAGCAGCGGCTGGAGGAAGCCAACAAGAGGAAGAAGAAGCTGGAAAGCGACAAGGAGTTCTACAAGGGCAAGGCCTTGCCCGAGCAGGTCAAGGCGGATATCCGCGACAACGAGAAGGAAATCGCGGCGCAGAAGGCCGCGGTTGCCGCCAAGTCCAAGGAAATGGACGAGGTCCGCAGCCGCTTCGCCGACGAGAAGAAACGCTATCTCGAACTGACCGGCAAGAAGCCGATGGAAGCGGCGCCTGCCGCCGCAGCACCTGCTCCTGCAGCCGCCGCGGAGCCTGCCGCCGCAGCTGCGGCACCGACTCCGTCGAAGCCGGCCGCGCCGTCCTCGAAGAAGCCGGCCGAATAAGGCCCCTCGGGCGCCGGATCAGACGCCGAGTTTTTTCTTCAGCAGGTCGGTGACCTGCTGCGGATTGGCCTTGCCTTTGGTGGCCTTCATGGCCTGGCCGACCAGGGCGTTGAAGGCCTTTTCCTTGCCGGCACGGAATTCCTCGACCGACTTCTGGTTGGCGGCCAGCACTTCATCGACCAGCGCCTCGATCGCGCCGGTATCGGTGATCTGCTGCCAGCCGCGTGCCGCGATCACGGCGTCGGCATCCCTGCCCTCGCCGGCCCAGAGTGCGTCGAAGACATCCCTGGCGATCTTGTTGGAAATCGTGTTGTCGGCAATCCGGCGCACGATGCCGGCGAGCTGCGGCGCCGACAGCGGCGCGGCGGCGATCTCCAGCCCTTCCTTGTTGAGCCGCGCGGAGAGTTCGCCCATGATCCAGTTGGCGACCGGCTTGGCGTTGTCGCGCCCGGCCGACTCCAGCGCGGCCTCGAAGTAGGCCGCCATCTCGCGCGATGCCGTCAGCGCCGCCGCGTCGTAGGCGGACAGCCCCAACTCGGACTGGAAGCGCTGCTGCATGGCCTGCGGCAGTTCGGGCAAGCCGGATCGCACCAGGGCAATCCAGTCAGCGGTGATTTCCAGCGGCAGCAGGTCGGGGTCGGGGAAATAGCGGTAGTCGTGCGCGTCTTCCTTGGTCCGCATGGCCCGCGTCTCGCCCGTGTCGGGATCGAACAGCACCGTGGCCTGGCGAATCGCGCGGCCTTCCTCGATTTCATTGATCTGCCACTGCACTTCGAAGTCGATCGCCTGCTGCATGAAGCGGAAGGAATTCAGGTTCTTGATCTCGCGCCGGGTGCCGAGCGGCTCACCGGGACGGCGCACCGAAACGTTGGCATCGCAGCGGAAGGAACCTTCCTGCATGTTGCCGTCGCAGATGCCTATCCATTGCACCAGCGCATGCAGCGCCCGGGCGTAGGCCACCGCCTCGGCCGAGGAACGCATGTCGGGCTCCGTGACGATTTCCAGCAGCGGCGTGCCGGCGCGATTCAGGTCGATCCCGGTACGGCCGTGGAAGTCCTCGTGCAGGGACTTGCCGGCATCTTCTTCGAGGTGGGCGCGCGTCAGGTGCACGAATTTCGCCGTGTCGCCAGCGCCAACTCTTATGTCGAGGCCGCCGCCCGAGACCACGGGAATCTCGAACTGGCTGATCTGGTAGCCCTTGGGCAGGTCCGGGTAGAAGTAGTTCTTGCGCGCGAACACCGAGCGCGGCGCGATCGTGGCGCCGACGGCGAGGCCGAACTTGATGGCGCAGACCACGGCCTCGCGGTTCAGCACCGGCAACACCCCGGGCAGCGCGATGTCCACCGCGCTGGCCTGGACGTTGGGCTCGGCGCCGAAGGCGGTGCTGCTGCCGGAAAAGATCTTCGACCGGGTTTGCAGTTGGGCGTGGGTTTCCAGCCCGATGACGACTTCCCAGTTCATTTCGCCACCTCTGCCAACTTGGGCATACGCGTATGCCAGTCGGTAACTTGCTGGTATTTATGCGCAACGTTCAGCATCTTGGCTTCATCAAACAGGTTGCCGATGATTTGCAGGCCCACCGGCATGTTGTTCCGGCCGAAACCGCAGGGCAGCGACATGCCCGGCAACCCGGCCAGATTGGTGGATATGGTGTAGATGTCCGAGAGGTACATCTGCACCGGATCGGCGCTCTTGGCGCCGAAGGCGAAGGCCACCGAGGGTGAGGTCGGCCCCATGATCACGTCGCATTGCTCGAAGGCGGCCTTGAAGTCGGCGGCGATCAGGCGGCGGATTTTCTGCGCCTGGAGGTAGTAGGCGTCGTAATAGCCGTGGGACAGCACATAGGTGCCGATCAGTATCCGGCGCTTGACCTCGGCACCGAAGCCCTGCGCCCGGCTGCGTGAATACATCTCGGCCAGGTCGGCATAGTCCGGCGCGCGGTAGCCGTAGCGCACGCCGTCGAAGCGCGAGAGGTTGGAGCTGGCCTCGGCCGGGGCGATCACGTAATAGGCCGGCACGGAAAGGCCGGAATTGGGCAGTTGCACCTCGACCGTGACGGCGCCCAGCTTGCGGTATTCGGCCAGCGCGGCTTCGACCGCGGCGCGCACGTCGTCATCCATGCCGGCGCCGAAGAATTCTTGCGGCAGACCGATCTTCAGGCCGGCCAGCGGCTGTTCCAGGCCGCGCGCGTAATCCTCGGCCGGGCGTTCCAGCGAAGTGGAATCGCGCGCATCGAAACCGGCCATGGCGTTGAGCAGCAGCGCGCAGTCTTCCGCGCTCTTCGCCATCGGCCCGGCCTGGTCGAGACTGGAGGCGAAGGCGATCATGCCGTAGCGCGACACCGCACCATAGGTCGGCTTGAGCCCGGTCAGGCCGCACAGGGCCGCCGGCTGGCGGATCGAGCCGCCGGTGTCGGTGCCGGTCGCCGCCGGCGCCAGCCGCGCCGCGATGGCTGCCGCCGAGCCGCCCGAAGAACCGCCCGGCACGCAGGCGAGGTCCCAGGGGTTCTTCACCGGGCCGAAATACGAGGATTCGTTCGACGAGCCCATGGCGAACTCGTCCATGTTGAGCTTGCCCAGCATGACCATGCCGGCGCCGGCGAGCTTTTCGACGACATGGGCGTCGTAGGGGGCGACGAAGTTCTCCAGCATCTTCGAACCGCAGCTCGTGCGCCAACCCCTGGTGCAGAAAATATCCTTGTGCGCCAAGGGGATGCCGCACAGAGGCGAAATCGCCGGGGCGCCAGCGCCAACTCTGCGGGCCGCGTCGGCGGCTTGTGCCTGGACCAGGGTCTGGTCGCGGTCGAGGGCAATGAATGCGTTCAGCGCCGGGTTGAGCCGCTCGATGCGGTCGAGGAACAGCGTCGCCAGCTCGACGGCCGAGACTGTTTTGGCGGCCAGCGCGGCAGACAGCTCGCGCAGCGAGGAATTGATCAGCTCACTCATTCGACAACTCGCGGAACAAGATACAGCCCAGCCTCGGTTTCCGGCGCCACGGCCTGGAAGTCGGCGCGGCGGTCGGTCTCGGTGACGACGTCGGGGCGCAGGCGCTGCACCACATCCACGGCATGCGCCATCGGTTCGATGCCGGCGGTATCGACGGCCTGCAATTGCTCGATAAAGCCGAGGATGTCGTTCAGCTGGTCGCGCGTGGTTTCGCGCTCCGCCGCCGAGAGTTCGATGCGGGACAAAAGGGCGATGCGGGAGACGTCTTCCAGATTCAGGGACATGGCGACAAGTGGGGTAGATGACGAGGGCCCGCCGGAAATCAGGGCTTTGCATTGGCCAAACCGACGGGCGCGATAGGTTATCATATGCGACCTTCCGGCCCCAGCCCTTCCTGGGCGGGCCTCAACACTGGAACCACGATGTTCGGCTTTCTCCGCTCCTATTTTTCCAACGATCTCGCGATTGACCTCGGTACCGCCAACACGCTGATTTACGTGCGCGGCAAGGGCGTCGTGCTCGACGAACCCTCGGTCGTCGCCATCCGCATCGAAGGCGGCCCCAACGCCAAGAAGACCATCCAGGCCGTCGGCCGCGAGGCCAAGGGCATGATCGGGCGCAATCCCAAGGAAATCCAGGTGATCCGCCCGCTCAAGGACGGCGTCATCGCCGATTTCACGGTCACCGAGCAGATGCTCAAGCAGTTCATCAAGCGCGTCCATGAATCGCGCCTGTTCTCGCCCAGTCCGCGCATCATCATCTGCGTGCCCTCGGGCTCGACCCAGGTCGAGCGCCGCGCCATCCGCGAATCCGCGCTGGGCGCCGGCGCTTCGCAGGTGTATCTGATCGAGGAGCCGATGGCGGCGGCGATCGGCGCCGGCCTGCCGGTATCGGATGCCACCGGCTCGATGGTGGTGGACATCGGCGGCGGTACCACCGAAGTCGGCGTGATCTCGCTGGGCGGCATGGTCTATGCCAATTCGGTGCGCGTCGGCGGCGACAAGTTCGACGAGGCGATCATTTCCTACATCAGCCGCAACTACGGCATGCAGATCGGCGACAACAGCGCCGAGAACATCAAGAAGCAGATCGGCTCGGCCTTCCCCGGCGCCGAAGTGCGCGAGATGGAAGTCTCCGGCATTAACCGCGCCGAGGGCATACCGCGCAAGTTCACGATTTCCTCGAACGAAGTGCTCGAAGCCCTCTCCGAACCGCTCAACCAGGTGGTCAAGGCGGTCAAGGACGCGCTGGAAAAGACCCCGCCCGAACTCGGCGCCGACATCGCCGAGCGGGGTCTGGTGCTGACCGGCGGCGGCGCCTTGCTGCATGACCTGGACCGCCTGCTGACCGAGGAAACCGGCCTGCCGGTAATCGTCGCCGACGACCCCTTGACCTGCGTCGCGCGCGGCTCAGGCATGGCACTTGAAAAGATGGACAAACTTGGCAGTATTTTCGCCAACGAGTAAAGCCCGCCCCGTGTAGCTTGCATACAGGCCCCGTCGCCGCAGAACACTGGGTCTCACCGGGTCTCCATCACATTTCGAGGGCGTAATGCCTTGATGTCCGTCGCTGGCCATGTTCCGCCACCCTTTTTCAAACGGGGTCCGGCGCCGCTCGTGCGGCTGGCATTTTTCGTCTCGCTTTCCCTGCTGCTGCTGATTGCCGACCTGCGCTTCCATACCCTGGAATGGGCGCGCCTGGCCGTCGCCACGGTGGCCTGGCCGCTGCAGCGCATCACCTGGATGCCGATCGACGCCGCCGGCGATTTCGGCGCCTATCTGACGCGACAATCCGCGCTGCTGAAGGAGAACCAGGAACTGCGCCGGCGCCAACTGGAAGCCGCCAACCTGCTGCTGCGCCAGCAGCACCTGGAACAGGAGAACCTGCGCTTGCGCGCCCTGCTCGACATGCGTGCGCGGCTGCCGGTGGAAGGCCGCATCGCCGAAATCCTGTATGCCGCGCGCGATCCGTTTTCGCGCCGGGTGATCATCGACAAGGGCAGCCAGCACGGCATTGCCGGCGGCCAGGCGGTGGTCGATGAGGTCGGCGTGATCGGCCAGGTGGTGCGGGTGTTTCCGCTCACCTCGGAAGTATTGCTGCTCACCGACAAGGATCAGGCGATACCCGTCGAAGTGCAGCGCAACGGCCTGCGCGCGGTACTCGCCGGCGTCGGCGCTGGCATGATGGAACTGCGCTTCCTGGCGTCGAACGCCGAGGTGCAGGTGGGCGACATGCTGGTGACTTCGGGACTCGACGGAGTCTATCTGCGCGGCCTGCCGGTAGCCAAGGTGGTCAAGATCGACCGCGACAGTTCCTACTCCTTCGCGCGCATCACCTGCGCGCCTCTGGCCGGCGTCGAACGCCACGGCCTGACCCTGGTGCTGGGCGCGCGCACCGCCCTGCCGCCGCAACCCGACGACGCGCCGGCGACTCCCGAGCGACCCGCCGGCGGCAAACGGGTCAAGAAGAAGACAAGATGAGGACATTTCCCCCAGCCCCTTGTCCAAGAACAGGGGTGACAACGGTTCAACCGCTACGCGGTTTCCATGTTTCTGGCTGCACGCCTCCTTGGGGCGGCCCGGCGGAGGCGTAAATGCAACCCACCCATTCCTCGCGCCGCATCCTGCTGCCGGTCAGAAACTGGTTCATCGTGCTGACGCTGTTCCTCGCCCTGCTGCTGAACCTGGTTCCCTTCGGCCGCTTGCCGGGGATTCCCGACTGGGTGGCGCTGGTGCTGGCCTTCTGGTGCGTGCATCAGCCGCTCAAGGTCGGCATGGCGGCGGGCTTCGTGCTCGGCCTGGCGATGGACGTCGCCGATGCCAGCGTAATGGGACAGCATGCGCTGGCCTATGTGCTGCTGGCATTTGCCGCGGCCGGCCTGTCGCGCCGCGTGCTGTGGTTTCCGCTGGCGCAGCAGGCGCTGCACGTGCTGCCGCTGTTCCTCGGCATGCAACTGGTGATGATGGTCACGCGCATGATCGGCGGCGCCGAGTTTCCCGGCGTGCTGTGGTTTCTTTCCAGCTTCGTCGCTGCGCTGCTCTGGCATCCGGTGACCTACCTGCTGCTGATTCCGCAGTTCCGCCCGGAAGACAAGGACGTCCATCGGCCCATATGAGTCTGCCGGCAAGCCCTCCATCGTTTCCGCCCGACCCGGCCTAGGTCAGGAATGGAATTCAAGAACCCGCAGCAGGAACTCGAGCGCTTTCGCACGCGCCTCGTGGTGGCGGGCGGCTTCGTGCTGCTCTGCTTCACTCTGCTGTTCGCGCGCTTCGTCTGGCTGCAGGTGGTGCAGCACGACTACTACCAGACCCGCGCCGAAGACAATCGCATATCGCTGGTGCCTATCGTGCCCAACCGCGGCCTCATCGTCGACCGCAACGGGGTCGTGCTGGCGCGCAACTATCCGGCCTATACCCTGGAAATCGTTCCCTCCAGGACCGGCAAGCCGGAACAGGTGATCGACGAGTTGGCGGAAATCATCGACATCCAGCCCAAGGACCGCAAGCGTTTCCGGCAGCTCCTCGAAGAAAGCCGCAATTTCGAATCGCTGCCGATCCGCACCCGCCTGACCGACGAGGAAGTGGCGAAGTTCATCGCCCATCGCTACCGCTTCCCCGGCGTGGACATCAAGGCGCGCCTGTTTCGCCAGTACCCGGGCGGCGCCTTCGCCTCGCACCTGCTGGGGTATATCGGTCGCGTCAATGACAAGGATCTGGAGAAGATCGAGGCGCGCGAGTTCGAGGCCAACTATCGCGGCACCGAACACTTCGGCAAGACCGGGCTGGAACAGCGCTACGAGTTCGATCTGCACGGCGAAACCGGTTTCGAGCAGGTCGAGGTCGATGCCGGCGGACGGGCCGTGCGCACCCTGGCGCGCACCGCGCCAGTACCCGGCAACAACCTGACGCTGACCGTCGATGCCGAACTGCAGCGCATCGCCGAACAGGCCTTCGGCTCGCGCCGCGGCGCGCTGGTCGCCATCGATCCGGCCAGCGGCGGCATCCTGGCGCTGGTGGCGGTGCCCAACTACGATCCCAACCTGTTCGTGGACGGCATCGACACGCAGAACTGGAAGGAACTCAACGAGTCTCCCGACAAGCCCATGGTCAACCGCGCGCTCAACGGCGCCTACCCGCCCGGCTCCACCTTCAAGCCCTTCATGGCACTGGGTGCCCTGACGCTGGGCAAGCGACGTCCGGAACAGGCGATTTCCGATCCCGGCTTCTTCAACTTCGGCGGCCACCACTTCCGCGACGACAAGAAGGGCGGCCACGGCATGGTGGACATGTACAAGTCCATCGTGCATTCCTGCGACACCTACTACTACATGCTGGCCAACGACATGGGCATCGACAACATCGCCGCCTTCATGGCCGGCCTCGGCTTCGGCAGCCGCACCGGGATCGACATCGACGGCGAATCGGAAGGCGTGCTGCCCTCGCAGGAGTGGAAGAGGAAGCGCTTCAAGAAGCCCGAGCAGCAGAAATGGTATGCCGGCGAAACCATCTCGATCGGCATCGGCCAGGGCTACAATGCCTATACGCCGATCCAGCTGGCGCACGCCACGGCGATCGTCGCCAACAACGGCGTGGTGTTTCGACCGCACCTGGTGAAGCACATCACCGACACCCGCACCGGCAACAAAACCCTGATCGAGCCGCAGCCGGTGCGCGACCTGGGCCTCAAGCCCGAGCACGTCGAGGTGATCAGGAACGCCATGGTCGGCGTGAACAAGGAAGGCACCGGCGCCCGCGCCTTCGCCGGCGCCGAATATGTCTCGGCCGGCAAGACCGGCACGGCCCAGGTGTATTCGCTGAAGGGTGCCGAATACAAGGCGGGCAGCGTCAAGCACGAACTGCGCGACCATGCCCTGTTCATCGCCTTCGCGCCGGCCGAGCAGCCCAGGATCGCCCTCGCGGTGCTGGTCGAAAACGGCGGCTTCGGCGCCCAGGCCGCGGCGCCGATTGCGCGCCAGGTGCTCGACTACTATCTGCTCGGCAAGCGGCCGCAGGCGCCCGCCCCGGTCGACGAGGCCGCCGTGGAGGAGGACGCGGAATGAACCACGGCATCGGTCTGGCCAAGCTCCGCAGTTTCGTGCAGCGCCTGGTGGCGCCGATCGACGGGCCGCTGATGCTGATCGCCGGCCTGCTGCTGCTGCTCGCCGTGGGCATGATGGGCAGCGCCTCGCCCGAGCGGCTCAATACGCAGTTGATCAATGTCGCGGTGGCGCTGGTGGTGATGCGGATTGCCGCCCAGGTGCCGCCGCAGCGCCTGATGCACCTGGCGGTGCCGATCTACCTGGCCGGCCTGCTGCTGCTGATCGCCGTCGCCCTGTTCGGCGACGTCTCGAAGGGCGCGCGGCGCTGGCTCAATCTCGGCTTCATGCGCGCGCAGCCGTCGGAGCTGATGAAGATCGCCATGCCGCTGTTGCTGGCCTGGTACTTCCAGCAACGCGAAGCCATGCCGCGCCTGCGCGACTACGCCATCGCCGCCTTCCTGCTGCTGCTGCCGGTGGCCCTGATCGCACGCCAGCCCGACCTGGGCACGGCCGTCCTGGTGCTGGCGGCCGGCTTCTACGTGATCTTCTTTGCCGGACTGTCGTGGAAGATCATGATCGGCATGGCCGTCGCCGCGGCGGCGGCGGCGCCGCTGGCCTGGACCCAGCTGCACGACTACCAGAGGAATCGCATCATCACCCTGCTGGACCCGGAAAAGGATCCGCTGGGCAAGGGCTTCCACATCATCCAGTCGACCATCGCGATCGGCTCCGGCGGCATCTTCGGCAAGGGCTGGCGCGAGGGTACCCAGGCGCAACTGGAGTTCATACCCGAGCGCCATACCGATTTCATTTTTGCGGTGTTCTCCGAGGAGTTCGGCCTGCTCGGCAACCTGCTGCTGCTGACCCTCTACGCGCTGCTGATCGGCCGCGGCCTGATGATCGCAGCCAATGCGGCGACACTGTTCTCGCGCCTCCTGGCCGGCGCCGTGACCATGATTTTCTTCACCTACGCCTTCGTCAACATGGGCATGGTCTCCGGCATCCTGCCGGTGGTCGGCGTGCCGCTGCCGCTGATCAGCTACGGCGGCACGGCCCTGGTGACGCTGTTCATCGGCATCGGTATCCTGATGTCGATCCATGGCAACCGCATGCTGGTGCAGAAGTGAAGCGCCTTGCGCCTTTGATTTTGTCATTGCTGGTCGCCGCCTGCGGCACCCAGGCGCCGCGCCCGGTGATCGACCGCGCCGAGGCGCCCGCGGTCGCCGTACCGTCGGCGCCAACTCCCGGCGGCACGGCGAAAAAGCCGGCACCGGTGATCAAGTACAGCGGCGGTTTCTACCAGGACGACGGGCCCGGCGACCAGGTGCCGGACGACATCGACGCCATCCCCGATGCGGTGCCGAAGCTGGAACCGCTGCACCGTTTCGCCAACAACCCCTACTCGGTGTTCGGCCGCGACTACGTGCCGCTGCGCACGCTGCAGCCCTACCGGGCGCGCGGCATCGGCAGCTGGTACGGGCGCAAGTTTCATGGTCAGAAAACCTCCAGCGGCGAACCCTACGACATGTACGGCATGACCGCCGCGCATCCGACGCTGCCTATCCCGTCCTATGTCCGCGTCAGCAATCCGGCCAACGGCAGATCGGTGGTGGTGCGCGTCAATGACCGCGGCCCCTTCCATGCCGGACGCGAGATCGATCTCTCGTGGACCGCGGCCTGGAAGCTCGGCTATATCGGCAGCGGCAGCGCGGTGGTCGAGGTGGAAAGCGTCCTGCCCGGGCAGACCATCGCCCTAGCGCCGGCGGCGGCACCTGCACCGCCGCAGGCGGGCGACGATGACCCGATTGCGAAGCTGGCAGCGGCCGGCGCCGAACCGCCGCTGCCGCAGGTGCAGGATGCGCGCGGCCATTTCCTGCAACTGGGCGCCTTCGGCAACCGCGATAACGCCGAGGCGCTGCGCGCGCGACTGGCGCGCGACCTGGGCGAGCTTGCCGCGAAGCTGGTGGTGCAGGCCGCCGGCAAACTGTTCCGCGTCCAGCTCGGTCCCTGGCCGGATGCCGCCGCGGCGCAGCTTGCGGGTGGGCGCCTGCGCGAAAGCCTCGGCATGACGCCGGTGGTGGTCCATCGCTAGCCGTCAGCGGACCTGCGGCAGGTGCCGCGACTATAATTCCGCTTCCTCATCTCCGGCGTTTTTCGATGCGATTTCTTGTCCTTGTTCTAGGCCTGCTGCAGTTTGCCGCGAGCCATGCCCAAACCCTGCCGGTGCCCGCGCTGAGCGCGCGCGCCTGGCTGCTGATGGATTACGCCACCGGCCAGGTGCTGGCCGCGCAGGAGGCCGATACCCGGCTGGAACCGGCCTCGCTGACCAAGGTCATGACCACCTACCTGGTGGCCGACGCGCTGGCGCAGAAAACGCTCTCCCTGCAGCAGCCGGTCATGGTTTCGGAACGCGCCTGGCGCACCCAGGGCTCGCGCAGCTTCGTGCCGGTGAACAAGGGTGTTTCGGTCGACGATCTGTTCAAGGGCATGGTGATCCAGTCCGGCAACGACGCATCGGTGGCGCTGGCCGAAGCCATCGGCGGCAGCGAGGACGCCTTCGCCGCGATGATGAACCGCACGGCGCAACGCATGGGCCTCAAGGACACCAATTTCCTCAATGCCAGCGGCTACTTCGAAGGCCCGGCGCCGAATCATTATTCGACGCCGCGCGACCTGGCGCGACTGGCCGCGGCGCTGATCCGCGACCATCCGGAAACCCATGCCCTGCATGCGATCAAGGAATACACCTACAACGGCATCCGCCAGCACAACCGCAACCGCCTGCTGTGGGCCGACCCGACCGTCGACGGCCTCAAGACCGGGCATTCGAATGCGGCCGGCTACTGCCTGATCGCCACCGCCAGGCGCGGTCCGCGGCGCCTGATCTCGGTGGTGCTGGGTACGCCCTCCGAAGAAGCCCGCGCCCGCGATTCGCTGAACCTGCTCAACTGGGGCTACACCGCGTTCGAGTCGGTCAAGCTCTACGACAAGGGCCAGGCGGTTTCCCAGCTCAAGGTCTTCAAGGGTGCGCAAAACCTGGTCGGCGCCGGCTTCGCCGACGATTTCGTGATCTCGGTGCCGCGCGGCATGGCCGACAAGCTCACGGCGCAAATGCTCAGCCAGCAACCCCTGGTCGCCCCCGTGGCGGCAGGCGCCGTGATCGGCACGCTGAAACTCGCAGTCGACGGCCAGCCCTGGGGCGAATACCCCGTCGTCGCGCAGAGCGCGGTGCCCCTGGCCGGTTTCTTCGGTCGGCTGTGGGACGACATTCGGCTGTACTTCCAATGACGGCGGGAATATTTCTCAATGGCGAATGGCTTGCGCCAGAAGCGGCCCATGTCTCCGTCATGGATCGCGGCTTCCTCTTCGGCGACGGCGTGTATGAGGTGATCCCGGTGTATTCGCGGCGGCCGTTCCGCCTCGAACAGCACCTGTCCCGACTGCAGCACAGCCTTGACGGCATCCAGCTGACCAATCCGTATTGCCTGGACCAATGGATAGGATTCGTCACCCAGCTTGCGTGCGAGGCCGAGTGGGAGGACCAGTCGATCTACATCCAGGTCACGCGCGGGCCGATGGCCGTGCGCAACCACGCCTTTCCGCAGCAGGTCACGCCGACCGCGGTGATCCTCGCCGAAGCCATGCAGACGCCGCCGCAAAGCCAGCGCGAGCAGGGTATCGCCGCGGTTTCCGCGGCCGACATCCGCTGGCTGCGCTGCGACCTGAAGACCACCTCGCTCTTGGCCAACTGCCTACTGCGCCAGATGGCGGTGGCCGCCGGCTGCGTCGAGACCGTGCTGTTCCGCGACGGCTTCCTCACCGAAGGCTCGGCCTCCTCGATCTTTGCGGTCAAGGACGGCGTGCTGCTGGCACCGATCAAGAACCACCTGATGCTGCCCGGCATCACCTACGACGTGGTGCTCGAACTCGCGGCGCAGCACGGTCTGGCGCACGAGGTGCGCGACATCACCGAAGCCGAGACGCGCGGCGCGGACGAGCTCTGGATGTGCTCCTCGACCAAGGAAGTGCTGCCCATCGTCACGCTCGACGGCCGCGTGGTGGGAACAAGAGTTGGTGTTGGCGGCACGCCGGGACCGCTGTTCGCGCAGATGTACGCCTGGTACCAGGAGTTCAAGTCCACGGTGATGCGGGCGCCGGCATGACGCAGCGCGAAACGCTGTTGGAGTTTCCCTGCGATTTCCCGCTCAAGATCATGGGCGCGAACGACGCGGGTTTCGCGCAGGCGATCGCAGACGTGGTGCTCCGGCATGCGCCGGATTTCGATGTCGCGACCATGGAAATGCGTGCCTCGAAAGCCGGCAACTACTTGTCGCTGACCTGCACCGTGCGCGCCGTCTCGCAGGCCCAGCTCGATGCGCTTTACCGCGAACTGACGGCGCATGCGATGGTGAAAGTGGTCTTGTGAAAGTTAGGGAACTGGGTCGCGTCGATTACGCGGCGACCTTCGCCGCGATGCAGGAATTCACCGCCGCGCGCGCCGCCGACACACCGGACGAACTCTGGGTCTGCGAGCATCCGCCGGTGTTCACCCAGGGCCTGTCGGGCAAGCCCGAGCATCTGCTGCGCAACATCGGTATCCCCGTGGTGCAGATCGACCGCGGCGGCCAGATCACCTACCACGGCCCCGGCCAGGCGGTGGTCTACCTGTTGCTCGACCTGCGCCGGCGCGAGATCACGGTGCGCGGCCTGGTCAATCGCATCGAACAGGCGGTGATCGACCTGCTGGCCACGTACGGCATCGCGGCGCAGCGCCGCGAGGGCGCGCCCGGCGTCTATGTCGGCGATGCCAAGATCGCCGCGCTGGGGCTGCGCATCAAGCACGGCTGCAGCTACCACGGCGTTTCGCTGAATGTGGACATGGACCTGGCGCCCTACGCCGCGATCAACCCTTGCGGCTACGAGGGCATGGCCGTCACCCAGTTGCGTGCGTGTTTGCCACAATGGCGCGGCGTGGAAGAAACTGCGATAGTGGGCAAGGCCCTGGCCGACGCATTGGTCGACCAATTGGCCCGGCAACTGGACGAATCGACATGACGACGAAGCAAAAGGGCGAAGCCAAGACTGCGCGCATCCCGATCAAGGTGGTGCCGGCGGCAACGGCCCTGAAGAAACCCGACTGGATCCGCGTCAAGGCCGGCAGCAGCGCGGGCCGCTTCGGCGAGATCAAGCAGATCCTGCGCGAACACCATCTGCATACGGTGTGCGAGGAAGCCACCTGCCCCAACATCGGTGAATGCTTCGGCAAGGGCACGGCCACCTTCATGATCCTCGGCGACTTGTGCACCCGGCGCTGCCCCTTCTGCGACGTCGGCCACGGCAAGCCGCTGCCGCCGGATGCGGCAGAGCCGGAAAAGCTCGCGCGCACCATCGCCGCGATGCAGCTCAAGTACGTCGTCATCACCAGCGTCGATCGCGACGACCTGCGCGACGGCGGCGCCCAGCACTTCGCCGACTGCATCGCAAAAATCCGCGAGTTGTCGCCGGGGACCAAGATCGAAATCCTGGTGCCGGATTTCCGCGGCCGGCTGGATATCGCGCTCGACATCCTCGCCCGCAACCCGCCCGACGTGATGAACCACAACATGGAAACCGTGCCGCGCCTCTACAAGCAGGCGCGCCCCGGCGCCGACTACGAAAATTCGCTGCAATTGTTGAAGGCCTTCAGGGCGCGCGTGCCGGGCGTGCCGACCAAATCGGGCCTGATGGTGGGCCTCGGCGAAACCGACGAGGAAATTCTCGACACGCTGCGCGACCTGCGCGCCCACGAGGTCGAGATGCTGACCATCGGCCAGTACCTGGCGCCTTCCGGCCATCACCTGCCGGTGCTGCGCTACGTGCATCCCGACATCTTCGCCATGTACGCGCGCGAAGCCACCGCGATGGGCTTCACCCACGCTGCCTCGGCGCCGCTGGTCAGGTCGAGCTACCACGCCGACCAGCAGGCGCACGGCGCCGGAGTTGCCGGCACCTGAGAGTTATGTCCCCGGCGGAGCCGGGGCCGGTATCCCTTGCGGATGGCGCTGGCGGGACGGCGAGCGCTAGGCGAAATCGCCGCGCAAGGCGGCGACGTCCGTTTGCAGGCGTTCCGGCAAGGCCTCCGCGGCGTGCACCGCGGCGCCGATGACCAGTTCGATGCGCGAGAACACGCCGCGGCGGAAGGGCCGGGTCATCGCCGGGCCGTCCTTGCGCGAGAAGAAGCTGCCCCACAGGCCGCGCAGGGCCATCGGCACCACGGGCACCGGGTTGCGCGCGAGGATGCGCGTGATGCCCGGGCGGAAGGGGTTGATCTTGCCGTCGGCGGTGATCTTGCCCTCGGGAAAGATGCCGATCAGATCGCCGGCGTCGAGCGCCTTGCCGACTTCGTCGAAGGCTCGCTCCATCATCGCCGGATCTTCCTTGGCCGAGGCGATCGGGATGGCCTTGCTGGTGCGGAAGACGAAATTCAGCACGGGCCAGCGGAAGATGCCGTGGTCCATGACGAAGCGGATCGGACGCCGGCAGGCCGCCATGATCACCAGCGCATCGACGAAGGAAACGTGGTTGCAGACGATCACCGCCGGGCCCTCGTCGGGCACCTGGTCGAGATTTTCGACGCGCACGCGATACACGCTGTGGATCAGCATCCAGACCACGAAGCGCAGCAGGAATTCGGGCACCAGGCCGTAGATGAACACCGCCACCGCGGCGTTGCACAGCGCCGCCACGGCGAACAGCATCGGGATGGTCAGCCCGGCGGCGAGCATGCCGGCGGCACAGAGCGCGCCGACCACCATGAACAGCGCGTTCATGATGTTGTTGGCGGCGATGATGCGGGCGCCGTGCTCCGGGTTCGAGCGCTGCTGCACCAGGGCGTAGAGCGGCACGATGAAGAAGCCGCCGAAGATGCCGAGCAGGGCCAGGTCGAGCAGCACGCGCCAGGTCGCGCCCTGTGCCAGCAGCGCCAGCGCGCCGAGGCCGGCTGCCGGCGCGGCGGGAGAAGCCAGCGCGAGGTCGAGGGCGAACAGCGTCATGCCGATCGAGCCCAGCGGTACCAGGCCCAGTTCGACGCGGCGCGCCGAGAGTTTTTCGCAGTGCAGCGAACCGATGCCGATGCCGAAGGTGAAGGTGGCCAGCAGCAGGGTCACCGCGGTCTCGCTGCCGCCGAGTACATTTTTCGTATAGGCGGGAAACTGGGCGAGGAACAGCGCGCCGAACAGCCAGAACCACGAAATCCCCATGATGGACAGGAACACGGTCTGGTTCTCGCGCGCGAAGCGGATGTTGCGCCAGGTCTCGGTCAGCGGATTGATGCTGATCGCAAGAGTTGGCGCTGGCGGCACGGCGAGCGGAATTGCGCGCGAGGCGATATAGCCGGCGACGGCGATCGCCAGCCCGACGCCGGTGATCCAGGCCGTGCCGCCTTCGCTACCGGCCAGCAGCCCGCCGAGGAGCGTCCCGACCAGGATGGCGATGAAGGTGCCGGCCTCGATCAGCGCGTTGCCGCCGACCAGCTCCTCGCTCTTCAGGTGCTGCGGCAGGATCGCGTACTTCACGGGGCCGAACAGCGTCGAATGCAGGCCGAGCAGGAACAGGCTGGCGAACAGCACCGCAATGCTGTGCAGCTCAAGGCCGATGCCGGCCACGATCACGATGGCTATCTCCAGCAGCTTGACCATTTGCGCCAGGCGCGACTTGTCGTACTTGTCGGCGAGCTGCCCCGCCGTCGCCGAAAACAGGAAAAAGGGCAGGATGAAGATGCCCGCCGCGAGATTGGCCAGCAGTTCCGGCTTGAGCGTGGTCCAGCTCGCGGCCTGGAAGGTCAGCAGCACGACCATGGCGTTCTTCAGCACGTTGTCGTTGAGCGCGCCGAGAAACTGGGTGACGAACAGGGGGGCGAAGCGGCGCGCGCGCAGCAGGCCGGACTGGGTACTCATCGAGAATAATCCTCAAGGCGTGGCGTTGGTGGGGCCAATTGTCGCAGGAATGACCAAGGCCGTGAACAGTAATGCCGATCAGATAGCGACGGCGCCGCGCCACGGCGCACGCGCGGCCGGCAGCGTGCGCAGACGCAGCGGCGCGGCGCCGAGGCCGGACCGCTCGATCCAGGCGAACACCGAGTCGACCGTGACGGTGTCGATCTGCCCGGCCATGCGCCGCCCAAAGGGATGGTCGTCGAAGGCGATGTGCGTCGACGATACGCGCGCACCGAGGCGCGTCAGGGAAGAAATCTGCAGCGTGGTCGGCCGGTAGTCGTGGGCACGCAGCCAGTCGCGCGCCGCCGCGCGGCTGATGACAGCGGAATCAGCCAGCAGCGCCAGGGTTTCAATCGCCCACTGGTTGCTTTGCTGGTAGGGCCCCGACCAGGGGTAGGCGAGCATGTTGTAGCGCGGCTCGTGCAGCGCGGTCAGCGCCGCGTCGTCCGTGAGCCGCTGCGGCAGGTCCGCGGCGATGCCGGACTTCAGCACCACCACCCCGGCTTCATGGGCGTAGAGACCGTCGCCGAAAAATTCGGCCAGGCCCTGCCGGTACAGCGCACTGCGGCTGCTGCCGCACTGGTTCAGCTTATGCACCACGCGCCAGGCGCCGCGGCCGTCGAGCGCTTCGTCATCGCGATAGGCGATGCCCAGATGCGAATAACGCAGGCCGTACTGGCTCAGATCCTGCCCGGCGCGCGCGATCAACACCACCTTGCTGCCGTCGCGCCGGGCCATCGCGTCGAGTTGCTCGGCGACGCTGGCCGCCAGCGCGAGATCGCGCCGGATCGAATCGAGGCTGGGCCGGCGCGGCTCGCAGTTCTGTCCGGCCAGCGCCGCGCCGGCGAAGATGATCGCCGCCAGCGCCGCCAACAGGACGCGGCCCAGGCCGCGCAGGAATCGGGGGGCGGGTTTCATCACCGTACCCTTTCGTTGTAGAGCAGCGACTCGCCCAGGGCATTGGGCACCAGGCAGATCACCTCGCCGGCCACCGAGAGCAGCCAGCCGGCGGCGATGGCGGTCACCGAAATCGCGGTGCCGGCCACCACCAGCGAGGCCGCGGCGGCTTCGCCCGAAAAGCGCAGGCTCGCGGTGGCGCCGTCCGAGACGCGGCGCAGCAGCCAGACCGTGCCGCTGGCCGAGGCCTCGACCGCGACCACGGTCAGCATGGCACCCGCGCTGAGGATCATCACGGGTGCGGCGCTTAAAACCGCGACCGGCAGCGACAGCGAAAGGCTGGAGGCGCCGCTGGCGTCGGCACCATGGGCATGCGTCGGCGAGGTCAGCAGTGCGGCAGCGGGGGCGAGCGCGATGCCGATCAGGGCGCGCAAGGCGCGGCGGCGGAATGTGGCGTGTGTCATGAGCGTCTCCTTTGGTGGGCGCAGGGTTCAGTGGTTGGCGCCAGCGGCTTCGCCGGCGGGCAGGACAAGGCCGGGTTCCTGCGCGCGTTCGAGCCGCTCGGCCTCGTAGCCGTCGCGCAGGGTCTTGGCCAGCGTGAAGGCCGAGGAGATCAGGTAGAGCCAGCTCACCAGCAGGTAGGCCTTCCAGGTCGGGCTGATCTCCATGCGCCACAGGCCCCAGGCGGTGAGCGCCATCGACAGGGCGAAGCCGCCCCAGACCACCATGGACCACAGCGGCGTGTCGGATGGCGCAAGGGCGTTGTCGCGCACGTACTTGGACAGCGCGAAGGCCGCGGAGAGGCAGAAGAAATAGCCCATGACCATGAAGGCGCGGTCGAGGTCGCCGCCCGGCAGCCAGGCCAGGCCGCTGCCGCAGACCAGCACGGCGATGCCGAAGGAAATCCAGACCTGCAGGCGCCAGGCGCCGGTGTCGCGTTGCATGATGCGTACGGTGTTTTCCATGATGTGCTCCTTGGTCGAATGTCGGGTGACGGGTGTCGGGTGACGGGTGACGGGCGCATCATCGGCAGGGCGCGTCGGCGGTACAAGCAAAGGCGACGATGTGCCATTTATCTCGACTTGTAGTATCGTTTGCGGCTACTTTTTCCCGGTATTGTCAATGTCATGAGCACCACCGCCGACCTGCTTGCGCTGCTCAAGAGCGAACTCAAGACCGCCGGCATCACCTATGCCGTGGTCGCCGAACGCCTCGGCATGGCCGAATCCAGCGTCAAGCGCATGTTCGCCAAAGGCGGCGACATGCCGCTGTCGCGTATCGACGATATCTGCCGCATCATCAACCTCGATTTCGCCGACCTCGCCCGCCGCGTCGCCGATACCCAGCCGCTGATGCTGGAACTGACCCTGGCGCAGGAAAGGGCCGTGGTCGCCGACCGCACGCTGCTGGTGGTGGCGATCTGCGTCATGAGCCAGGTGCCGGCCGAGGAGATCCTCGCCACCTACGATCTCACCGAGGCGAAGCTGGTCAAGGCGCTGGCGCAGCTCGACCGCATCGGCATCATCGACCTGCGACCCGGCAACCGCTACCGGCTCAAGGTGGCCAAGGGCTTCCGCTGGCTACCGCACGGCCCGGTAATGGAGTTCTTCCGCAAGGAGGTGTTGCACGACTATTTCGCCGGCGGCTTCGACGGCGAATCCGAAATGCTGATGGTGGTGCATGGCGAGATCGGCCGCGGCCTGGCCAATTCCTTCCGCGAGCGCCTGCTGCGCGTCGGCCAGGATTTTTCCAACCAGCACCTGGCCGACCAGAAGCTGCCGGCCGAGCAGCGCCGCCCCTACACCATCGTCATCGGCATGCGTTCCTGGCTGATGGCGGCGCTGGCGGACATGCAGCGGCGCAAGGCTTGATCCCGGTGTGCACCCTGCCTACCAGCCGCGCGACGATCAAGGCGGCCGCAGCGGTGGCCAGCAGGTGCTTCAGCGTATGGCCGGTGACGGCGCCCAGCGCGGCGGCGATTTCGTGGTCATAGAGTTCGGCGAACTTGGCGACGACATAGATGGCCAGGGCCGCGCCGAAGGCCAGGCGGTCGGCGCCGGGTGCCTGGTACAGCCACTGCCAGAGCGGGATCAGCAGGATCGGCAGGACCTGCAGCAGCAGATAGGGGCGCAGGTCGCCGTTGCCCGTGCCGCCCACCAAGTCCGTGAAATACCACCAGGCGACGCTGGCGGCCGCGGCCGGCGCGAGCCAGGCGACGAAAATCCGGCTTTGCTTGCGCTGCACCTCGCCCCAGACGCCGGCCAGCAAGCCGGCACAGGCCAGGGCGATCGGCAGGCGGTCCCAGACCAGGCTGGCGTTGTCGGGCGCGAGGTGATACCAGGACGAGCCCAGCGCGGTCAGCAACAGCCCGACCAGGAACAGCCGGTAGCCGGCCCAGCCCAGGCGCAGGTCGGGATGCGCGCGCAGCGGAGCGAGCCTGATCCAGCCCCAGAGCGCCACCAGCGCGAAGCCGAGATTGGACGTCACGTCGCAAAAGTGGGGAACGCCGAAACGCAGCGTCTGGTCGGCGAAGTCGTGATATCCGGCGGGCTGATGAATCGGGCCATGGAACAGGGCGGCCCCCGCCAGCAGGATCGTGACGAGCGTCGGAAGATGTCGGTGCAGGGTTTTCATGATGTTCTCCGGAATGCAAGCGTAGCCAGAATGCGTCCCGCCGGCTAGCCGGTAAACCGCCGGCGGCAAAGGCGCAGCGCCCGCCACCCGGGGTATCGGCCGCCGATACCGCGCCGGCCAAGCCGCTGCTGACGGCAGGCAAGGCAAATGCAATAATGGCGGACAACAAAAACGGAGGAGACCAGAATGGAAAAGCTGTGGCTGAAACAGTATCCCGCCGGCGTACCTGCTGAAATCGACGTCAATCAATACGAGACCGTGTCCCAGGTGCTCGAGGAGTCGATGAAGAATTATGCCGCGCGCACGGCCTTCATCTGTATGGGCAAGTCGATCACCTATGCCCAGCTCGATACGCTGTCGCGCAATCTCGGCGCCTGGCTGCAGTCGCGCGGGCTGGCGCCCGGCGCGCGCGTCGCGCTGATGATGCCCAACATCCTGCAATATCCGGTCTGCGTCGCCGCGGTGCTGCGCGCCGGCTATGTCGTGGTCAATGTCAATCCGCTGTACACGCCGCGCGAACTCGAACACCAGCTCAAGGACAGCGGCGCCGAAGCCATCGTCATCATCGAGAACTTCGCCACGACGCTGCAGAAGGTCGTCGCCAACACGCCCGTCAAGCACGTGGTGGTGGCCGCCATGGGCGACCTGCTGGGCGGGCTCAAGGGCATGATTGTGAATTTCGTGGTGCGCAAGGTGAAGAAGATGGTGCCGGCGTTTTCGCTGCCGGGTTCCCTGCGCTTCAACGCTGCCGTGGCCCAGGGCGCCGGCATGACGCTGAAGCCGGTGGCGCGCACGCGCGAAGACGTCGCCTTCCTGCAATACACGGGCGGCACCACCGGCGTCTCGAAGGGCGCCACGCTGCTCAATCGCAACGTGGTCGCCAACATGCTGCAGGTCGAGGCCTGGATGCAGCCGGCGATCGATACCCACAGCGAAACCCAAAACAACTTCGTCTGCGCCCTGCCCCTGTACCACATCTTCGCGCTGACGGTGTGCAACATGATCGGCATGCGCACCGGCTCCTGCAACCTGCTGATTCCGAATCCGCGCGACATCCCGGGCTTCGTCAAGGAGCTATCCACGTTCAAGTTCAACGTCTTTCCCTGCCTCAACACGCTGTTCAATGCGCTGGCCAACAACCCCGAGTTCGCCAAGCTGGATTTCTCCAGCCTGAAAATCAGCCTCGGCGGCGGCATGGCGACCCAGCGGCCGGTGGCCGAGCGCTGGGTGGCGCTGACCGGCAGCGCGATCGTCGAAGGCTACGGCCTGTCGGAAACCTCGCCGGTGGCGACCTGCAACGTCGCCACCCTCAAGGGCTTCACCGGCACCATCGGCCTGCCCTTGCCCTCGACCGAAATCGCGATCCGCGACGAGAACGGCAACGACCTGCCGCTCGGCGAATCCGGCGAGATCTGCATCCGCGGTCCGCAGGTGATGGCCGGCTACTGGAACCGCCCCGACGAGACGGCGAACGTCATGACCGCCGACGGCTTCTTCAAGTCGGGCGATGTCGGCATCATGGACGGCGAAGGCGCTACGCGCATCGTCGATCGCAAGAAGGACATGGTGCTGGTCTCCGGTTTCAACGTCTATCCGAGCGAAGTCGAGGAGGTGGCGGTCAAGCATCCGGGCGTGCTCGAAGCCGCGGTGATCGGCGTGCCCGACGAGCACTCGGGCGAAGTCGTCAAGCTGTTCGTGGTCAAGAAGGACCCGGCGCTGACCGAGGCCGCGCTGCAGGACTTCCTCAAGGAACAGCTAACCGGCTACAAGCGGCCGAAGTACATCGAGTTCCGCGCCGACTTGCCGAAGTCGCCGGTAGGCAAGATCCTGCGCCGCGAACTGCGGCCCAAGAGCTGACGCCCGCGCGCCGCTGCCCACGGGCGGCGGCGCATAATCAAGCCTCCATTCGCGAGAAACCGACCATGCGCTTTGTCCTTTCCCTGATTGCCGGCCTGCTGCTGACGGCCTCCGCCCATGCGCTGTCGCTGGCCGACATTTCCGGCAAGGACGCCAGCGGCGGCCTCAAGGAAGCCCTGACCCAGGGCGCAGGCAAGGCCGTAGACCTGCTCGGCCGGCAGGATGGCTTTCTCGGCAATCCGAAGGTGAAGATTCCGCTGCCCGAAAGCGTGCAGCAGATCGAGGGCCTGCTGCGCGGACTCGGCATGGGCCGCCAGGCCGACGAACTGATCAATGCCATGAACCGCGCCGCCGAGGCCGCGGTGCCGCAGGCCAAGACCCTGCTGGTGAATTCGATCAAGCAGATGTCGCTGCAAGATGCCAAGGGCATCCTCTCGGGCGGCGATGATGCGGCCACGCAGTATTTCCGCCGCACCACTTCCGCCCCGCTGGCGGAGAAATTCAAGCCCGTGGTGAAGCGCGCCATGGCCAAGGTGAAACTCGCCGAGAAATACGACCAACTGGCCGGCAAGGCCGCCAAGCTGGGGCTGGTGCGCGAACAGGATGCGCAACTGGAAAACTACGTCACGCAGAAGACGCTCGACGGCCTCTACCTGATGATCGCCGAGGAAGAAAAGGCGATCCGCAAGGATCCCGCCGAGGCGGCCGGCAAACTGGCGCAGAAGGTGTTCGGCGCGCTCAGATAAAGCCGGTAGAACGGCAAGAGTTGGCGCTGGCGACCCGGCGCCGCGAAAGCATACATCCATGGTCAAACTCAACGCGGCGCAGCAGGAGGCCGTGCATCACCTCGACAGCCCCTTGCTGGTGCTGGCCGGCGCCGGCTCGGGCAAGACGCGCGTGATCACGCACAAGATCGCCTGGCTGGTCGACGAGTACGGCGTCAAGCCCGCGCAGATCGCCGCCATCACCTTCACCAACAAGGCGGCGAAAGAAATGAAGGAGCGCGTCGGCAAGCTGATCGGCGCGCGCGCCGAAGGCCTCATCGTCAGCACTTTCCATGCCCTCGGCGTGCGCATCCTGCGCCAGGAGGCCGCCGCCGTGGGCCTCAAGCCGGGCTTTTCGATCCTCGACGCGGCCGACACCACGGCGCTGTTCCAGGAGCTGGCCGGCAATATCGACAAGGGCCGGCTGCGCGCGCTGCAATCGCGCATCTCGCTGTGGAAGAACCAGCTCATCGAGCCGGCCGCGGCACAGCAGGCGGCCGCGGACGAGACCGAAGCCGCCGCGGCCGCGCTCTACGCCGCTTACGAACGCACGCTGCGCGCCTACCAGGCGGTGGATTTCGACGACCTGATCCGCCTGCCGGTAGCACTGTTCACGGAGCGCGAAGAAGTCGCGCAGCGCTGGCGCGGCCGCATCTGGCATCTGCTGGTGGACGAGTACCAGGACACCAATCGCGGCCAGTATCGGCTGGTGCAACTGCTGACGCAGGGCCGCGACTCCTTCACCGCTGTCGGCGACGACGACCAGTCGATCTACGCCTGGCGCGGTGCCGACAGCGAGAACCTGCGCCTGCTGAAGGAGGACTACCCGAGCCTCAAGGTGGTCAAGCTGGAACAGAACTACCGCTCCACCTCACGCATCCTGCATGCCGCCAACACGCTGATCACCAACAATCCCAAGCTGTTCGAAAAGAAGCTCTGGTCCGAGCACGGCCAGGGCGAGGCGATCCACATCCAGACCTGCCGCGACGGCGACCACGAGGCGGAGTGGGTCGCCTCGCGCCTCTCCGCGCATCGCTTCGAGCGGCGCACCAAATTCGCCGATTACGCCATCCTCTATCGCGGCAACCACCAGGCGCGCGCCATCGAGCAGCAGTTGCGCGCCCAGCGCATTCCCTATGTCATCTCGGGCGGGCAATCCTTCTTCGACCGCGCCGAGATCAAGGACATCACCTGCTACCTGCGCCTGCTGGCCAACCAGGACGACGATCCGGCCTTCATCCGCGCCGTGACCACGCCCAAGCGCGGTATCGGCGGCACCACGCTGGAAGGCCTCGGCCGCGCCGCCGGGCGCAGCCACCAGGGCCTGTTCGCCAGCATTTACGCGCCGGGGCTGGACGCCGAACTCAACACCAAGCAGCGCACCGCGCTGCGCGAGTTCGGCGACTTCATCAAGCGCATTGAGGCGCGCGCGGCGAAAGAGCCCGCCGCACAGGTGCTGGGCGACCTGCTCAAGGCCATCGGCTACGAGAGCTGGCTGTTCGAATCGCTCGAAGTGCGCGAGGCCGAAACCAAGTGGGCCAACGTCTGCGATTTCGTCGAATGGCTGGGCCGCAAAGGCGAGGAGGAAGGCAAGAACCTACTCGAACTGGCGCAATCCGTCGCGCTGCTGTCGATGCTCGACAAGGGCGAAGACGAGCAGGATGCGGTGCAGCTCGCCACGCTGCACGCGGCCAAGGGCCTCGAGTTCCGCCATGTCTTCCTGGTCGGCGTCGAAGAAGGCCTGCTGCCTCATCGCGACTCGCTCGACGCGGCGCGCATGGAAGAAGAGCGGCGCCTGATGTATGTCGGCATCACGCGCGCGCAGGCCAGCCTGACCGTGAGCTGGTGCGAGAAGCGCAAGCAGGGCCGCGAATGGATGCCGCGCGAGCCCTCGCGCTTCATCGCCGAAATGGGCGAGGCGGTGGCCTCGGCCGCGCAGCAGCGCAATACCGTGCCGGAGCCCGAGGCCGCCCGTGCCCGGGCCGGCGCCCTGCGCGCCATGCTCGCCGGCAAGCGCCCGTAATCCCGCCAGGGGATACCGTCCGCGCCTTTCGCGCGGACATAACGAAAAAGGGACCGCGAGCGGTCCCTTTTGCGCTGAACAGGCGCGCAGCGCGCCCGCCTACTTCGCCGCCGGTTCCTTGAAGCTGGCGCCGGACTTGTTCGCCATATAGACGATGGTGCGCGCCAGTTCGGTATCGTTGGCGTCCGAGCCGCCCCTGGGCGGCATCGCGTTCTTGCCGGCAATCGCCGACTTCATCAGGCCGTCGAGGCCCAGCGCGATGCGCGGCCCCCAGGCGGCCTTGTCGCCCAGCTTCGGCGCATTGGCCACGCCGGCGTCATGACAGGCGCCGCAGATGGCCTTGTAGATCTGTTCGCCGCTGCGGGCGCCGCCGGCCGCCGCCGCCGGAGCCGCCAGCTCGACGCGGGCCACCGGAGCGATGCGCTGGTTGGCGGCTTCCGCGTCGCCCGCGGGGCGGCCGCCCATGGCGATTGCGGATACGGAGACAACGAGCACGCCCGCCGCGGCGAGGGTGCGGATATTCGAATGGACCATGAGCAGCCTTCCCGGAAGAGTCAAACAGAGCGGGCGATTATAGCGGATACACCCGCCGCGCAATGGACGCCGCCCCGCGAACGGGTTATGCTTCGCCCCCTCGCGCTCGTAGCTCAATGGATAGAGTACTGGCCTCCGAAGGCAGGGGTCATGTACGAAGCGGGAGATAAAATGAGTACTGCCTTCACTTGGTTGCCGTGACCAACACGCGCTCGTAGCTCAATGGATAGAGTACTGGCCTCCGAAGCCAGGGGTTGTGGGTTCGATCCCCGCCGAGCGCGCCAACGCCTTGTTTAGCATGGCTTTTCAGCGAGCAGCTGACAAGCAATCACCTTAAAAAACTGATTTGGCATTTTCGGCCAGGGGTCGGCTTGCGCCGAAATTTATTTGGTGGCGTCACGAGCAGCACGGGTCAGCGGTATTGGGCCAAAAAAACCCGTGACCAAACGGTGACCAAAGCGTGACTATGGTGTGACCAAGCCAATTCGGCTCGAGTGTTACGGCAGGGAATTTTGACTACTGCTCTCCGTGACCGCTGCGTCAGGCAGATGTTCGACCAGCTGTTCAATCCGGCACCCAAAGTAGGTGCAAAGCCGATCGAGGATATCGGCGCTCGGGTTATAGCCTCGGTGATTTGACAGCTTCGATAGCGTCATTCGATGTATGCCAGTAGCATTCGCGATCTCGAGCATCGTGACTACTCGCCCCTCCCGGAATTCCTTTTCGGCAATCAGCTCCTTGAGTCTGAAGCGAAGCATTTCATAAGCCTTCTAGCGTCACGTGAAGCGTAAATGTATCAGAAGATGTTGACAAGCATCTAATCATGGATACAATAGGCTTTGAATGAAGCGTATAAGCATCATTCAAAGCCTATTGTATCCATGGAGAAATTGTCATGCCGCAAACCTACCTGACCACCGATGAACTGTCGTCCCGCATCAAGTATGACACCCGCACCATCCGCGAGCGCCTGAAGGACTCCGTCCTGCTCGAAGGGGTGCATTACTTCCGCCCCTTCGGTGGCCGGAAGATTCTCTACATCTGGGAAGCCATCGAGCGTGACATGAAATTGTCCGTCGACGCGTTGGCGATCCCGATGGCAAACGGCCGCGTCTGCCACGGCTGATTGATGTCCGTCCAACCAAAGATCTTTAACGTGAGAAAGGAAATCCAGTATGGGTAGCATCCAGGTTCGCAAGGAAACTGGAAACCTGATTGTCGACTTCTACTATCAGGGCCAGCGCCGACGCGAGCAAACCGCATTGCCGGACACACCGGCCAATCGCAAGAGAGTACAAAAGCTGCTCGACCGCGTTGAATCGGAGATCAGTCTCGGTAGCTTCAACTACGCCAAGTTCTTCCCCAACAGCAAACAACTGGCGAAGCACAACGACACGCCCATGGCCACCGCCATCCAGGCTGTCACCGCTGTCGTTGCCGGGGTTTCCTATCCCACTGCCAATCCGGCCCTTGATGCCACGCCGCTTCTGAAGGATTTCGTCGAAGTGTGGTTTGCCGAGAAATCGGTCGAATGGCGCAAGTCGCATCGGGCCACCATTCGGATGGATCTCGACAAGGTCATCATTCCCCGTTTCGGGGAGAAGGTGGTCGGTCGAATCACCAAGGCAGACATTCTTTCCTTCCGCGCTGATCTCGCCAAAGTCCAGGCGCGGGGAAAAGACACAATGCTTTCCAACCGGCGGATCAACAAGCTGTTGGCTCCGTTGCGGATGATCCTGAGCGAAGCGGCCGACCGTTTTGATTTTCGCATGCCGTTCCAGAACATCAAACAGTTGAAGGTGCGCAAAGCTGATGTTCAGCCCTTCAGCCTGGACGAGGTCAGGCAGATTCTCGCCACCGTGCGCGAAGACTATCGCCAGTATTTCACAGTGCGCTTTTTCACGGGCATGCGCACGGGCGAGATCGACGGACTGCAGTGGAAATACGTCGACTTCGAACGCCGTCTGATTCTGGTGCGCGAAACTGTCGTGAATGGCGAAGAGGAGTACACCAAAACCGACGGTAGTCAGCGCGACATCCACATGAGTCAGGCGGTGTTCGATGCCCTCAAGATCCAGGAGAAAGCGACGCGGTACAAGTCCAAGTTCGTGTTCTGCAATCGTGGTGGCAAACCGTTGGCGCACAAGAATGTCACCAACCGCGTCTGGTATCCGCTGCTCCGGCATCTGGGCGTTGCTCCACGTCGGCCGTATCAGTGTCGGCACACTGCAGCCACGTTGTGGCTGGCGTCCGGTGAATCACCACAGTGGATCGCGATGCAACTGGGACACACGACGACGGAAATGCTGTTCCGCGTCTACTCGCGTTTCGTCCCCAACCTCACGCGCCAGGACGGTTCGGCCTTCGAGCGCCTGCTGCTGCAAAGCGGCACCGTCGCCGCGCCTCCCGTGACAGCGCCTCCCGTCGCAGCGCCTCCCGTCGCAGCGCCTCCCGTCGCAGTGCCTCCCGTCGCAGTGCCCCCGACCGCGGCCTCAGTCCCTCCCGCCGCGCCGATTCCGCCCGCCGCGACCCCGACCCCGTAAAGGAACCCCCATGAAACTCCCCGAAAAATCCAGCCATTCCCTGATTGCCCGCCTCGGTCCCGACGAGAGAGTCGCGGGGTGCTACCGCTTCCAGTCCCTTGCGCGCCGTTCGAATGCCGACGGCTTCGAGGTGTGGCACGTGCGCCTCGCGGACCGCAGCGGCGTGATCGATACCTATCGCCCGTGCGACGGGTGTGACATCGTCTATCGGCCGGACCTGGATGCCCTGGTCCATGTCGCGTTCCGGACGCGCCGCTTCAAGGACAGGCTGGTCGCCGATCTGCTCGAGTTCGACGCCATGAACGTCGTGGCCGATCCGGCCGGTGCGCTGGACCGCCTTCCGCGTCCGCTGGCGCAATCGCCCGAGACGCTGGACAAGCTGGCGGAGCTCGTTCATGGCTTGCGTAACGGCGAGCTGCGGCAGGCGCTCGATCAGGTCCTGGTCGATGACCGGCTGATGCTGAACCTGATCAGCCGGCCCGATGCCCTGCTCGAGCGCACGGTCGATGCGGCCAATCTCATCAAAGAGGAAATGCGCTATTTCGGCTGGGTGGAGCAGGAAACGGCGATCGTCGCCTGTTTGCTCCATCCGATGGGCGAGCTGATCCTGCGCGACGAGCATTACCGGAAGGAAGAACAGCACCTCGAGAAGCCCCGGGCGGCCTTGACGCTGAAGCGGTGTGAGCCGGCACTGGCGCGCCTGGAGCAATCGAGGCCGACGGAGGGCGACTGGCTGCGTCAGGTCCTGACGGTCGGATGCGCCGGGGTCAAGGACCTGGTTCCGCTGGCGATTGCGGTGGCGATGATCCGGGTGGAGAGGCAGGCGGCGGCAACGCCACGGCGGCACTTGCGGGTCGTTCGTCCTCGCGGATATGAGCAGGAGGAGTTCGGAGCATGAGTCTCTTCACGACGTTTCCTTCCTTCTGGAATCTCTTCGGTGTGATGCTAGGCATTCTGCTCACCGTTCTGTTGCTGGTCCTGCCGGTACTGCTGCTGATGCGCGAGCGGCGGTGGGCCAGGAAGCCGCCCGTGTTTGGGGAGATGGTCATCAAGTCGGCGGCGACGGATGCCGTCCATCCCGGCATCGACCCGGCCGACTATGCCACCTTGGCCGAGCAGCAAGACGCGTTGGATCGCTTGAGCCAGCTACCGCAGTTTCGCCAGCTGACGGATGGCACGCTGGTCGAGTGGGGCAGTGGCGCACGCGTCACCCCCTGCGACTGCTCATTGCCTCCGGTACCGCATCTGATGATCTCCTGGGGTCCGCAGCGGAAGCAGGGGATCGTGACGAAGAACGGTTTGGCCCACTATGTCGGCTATCAGAAACGGGTGGCGAGTGCGTTGCTTGCTGGTTCGCTTGATCCAACCAAGCTCTCTAACCAGAAGCCGCTGTGACGTGAGCCTCCGCGCGGCAATGCTCAATGGGTCGATGCGACAGAAGAAGCAGTACACCTCTTTTGTCGAACCGTTGTTGTTCGCCACTAAGTACTTCGTGGGGCCGTTGTTCGGCCTAAGCCGACCTTGAGTCCGAGGTCGGTGTAGGGCGGCAATATGCCGGTTACCAGCCGCTCGGGGAGATAGCGCTGAAGGGCTGCCTCCTCAACCAGCGAACTGCTGTTTGGTGCCCAAACTCCCCAAGCGCGTTGGTGTCTTCTGATGCTTCGTTTGTTCCACTTCAGTTGCTTTCACGCTCACACCTACAGCAGCGCATGTTGTCGCTGCAGCCTCCCCACAAGTTGCACAATTCAATCAGAATACGCAAACTTCAGGGTACACATGCGGAGCCGAGCAAGCGGCTTCGTGATTTAGTTGATGGACTATGACTTCCGATGAGTAGAAGATGAAAATTACCAATAGTGGCCGAGGTATTCATCAACGGGAGATCCCGGGGCTGGATAAACTTAAAGGATTACCAGACCATTGGCACGCTTTCACGAATCTAGACCTAGCGCTTCCTGGTCGAGGCATTCGAGAGATAGATCTGGTCATGGTGATCGAAGATCGTCTACTGTTAATAGACCTCAAGGACTGGCTGGGTCCCGTTACAAGCAAAGACGGGAACTGGTTTAACGGAAACCGTGATTGCGGACGTTCACCAGTACACAAGATCGGCGAGAACGTCAGAGAACTAGCGCCCCTGCTCAAAAAGTTCCTGACAGAGCAGCTAAGAAGGGAACATGGACCAGCCCAGAAGGTCGTCGTACCATGGGTTGAAGGGGCCGTTGTCCTGACTCGCACGCCAGATCGAACAGGGATATCAGGCTCTGAGGTCGCACGCGTCTTCAGTATTGACCCGTTCATGCGAATACTAAAGAACCGCAAAGAGCGGGACGCACAACTTTCCACCCCGCGGTCGAAAAGTACCGACTTTACCGCCCCGGAATGGGTCGCACGATTCCGGCAATTCTTCAACACCTCGACCGGAATATTCCAAGCGGGCGCTAGGCGTTACGGGGGATTTAGAGCTACAAGCGAAAGCCCAACATTCTCGCACCGTAACGGGATCTTTTCTGAATTTGATGTTAATGAGGAAGGCGTCGAAATCTCTTCCGGCCTGCTTAGGCGGTGGGATTTCACAAGGGCCGAAACACGGTATCAGAGCGAGGAAGCGCGGGCATCGATCGTTGGCCGAGAGAAGACGGTTATCGCATGGTTAGACGATAGAAATCCGAGTTGCGGGTCCGTATTATTGAAGCCGAAGGTAGATGATCCAGACCGAGGTGTCGCGTACTGGGAGGTCTTTGATAAGCGCCGACGCATGAAGCGACTTTCGGAGTTCTGTGCAACAGGTTTTCATGCAACGACAGTCGGTGAACGAATCGAATTGGCCCGGCAGATTCTCGCGGCAGCAAAGACGTTTCACGACTTACAAGCTGCGCACCTTGATATCGGCGCGCATAGCATATGGCTGGAACCTCCTAGCACAGTAAAGTTTTCTCATTTCATGGCGGCGTCGTTCCCTGAGATTGAGACGCTGGGAAACGCTAGATTCCAGTTTTTGTCCAGTTCGACAGTGCCGGAGGATGTCCTTGGCGCAGATGGCATCCCAATACGGAAGGACGTCTTCTTGCTTGGTTGCGTCATTCATACCTTGCTGTTAGGCGCCCCCCCGGGCGGTGATCCTCCTGAGTGGAAATCGTCCGTCGATGCTGACGGCGTCTTCTCAACGTTGCATCCGTGGTTCGAGCGTAGCTTGGAAATAGACCACGTCAGGAGGTTTGGCAACGCCGCCGAGATGCTTGACGCGTTTAATGCAGCGGTATCGTCCGGTTCGAACGAGAAAGCTACGATCGAAGGTCTTGAAAAGTTTCGTACGCTAAAGTCGCAACGTCAAGTATTTCAAGCATACCCCGAGTCGGAATTGCTCTTGGAAGACGACCGCGTCGTTATCTGGCGCACCAGTGATCAGAAGATTGTCAAATTATGGAAAGCAAGCGCAATCGGAGACGTCAGCAAGGAGGCCCCCAGAATTCTGGCATTTCTTGAGCGGGCGGAGGCGCTTCTTTCGTCTCCGATTCAGGGTGTCGCGACTATGCATGCCGCTCATTGGACGGGCGATGCAATTGTTCTCGTTCAAAGCTTTGTCGAAGGGCCTACGCTGTCTGATGAGATCGCCAATAGAAGGCTTTTGGCAACGCCTGAGGCGACTGTTGAATTTCTTATTGCTCTGATCAAATCAGTCGGCATTCTGCACGAACGATCTCTTCCCCATGGAGATCTCAAGCCTTCAAACATCATCGTCGATTTCTCCGTCGGTGAAGGGCGCCCATCCCCAGTAATGATCGATGTATTAGATTTTGCGCCATCGCAAGATGGCCAGCGAATGTCTTCCGCATATAGCCCCGCTTCAGGCGGCCGATTTGAGCGCGATCGGTTTGCTGTCACCAAGATAGCGGGAGAAGTTCTTCAGGCGGTCCTTGTGAACGGGACGATTTCAGCAGACCTTGCACGTGCCATTGAACGGTGTCGAGTAGGTCCACCGACAAATGCGACGTTGCTCCCGCTTGAAGAAGCGCTTGAGCGGGCCATTTCCCCTGTAGTCCCCGCTGAGCTTGGCGCGGCCCTTAAGGTTGTGCTTCCCAACTGTTCCCCTGGCCTCATACTTCCAGATGAGGGGGTTTACTGGATTTCGAAATTCGGATTCCAGGTCATTATTCGTGGAGCAATTGAGCAGCTTGAAATAAGGCTAGATGCATTGGGACAGCCCGTGGCCGGTAAGCGGGTAAAACCGACCCAAAATAGTATTCAACGCAGTAGGCGCCATGAAGTGGTGTCGTTTCCTGGAAGTCTTATCCTAGAACGCGGAACGAACGACCTGACCGCCGTTGCGAGCATTCTTGAGCGCGACGATATTGTTTCTGCATTGGCACGCCGGTTAGCAGCAAAGCCCGAGGTCGGAGACGACTCTGAAACAGATCCGGTGGGGACAGAGGCGCAACAAGACAATATTGCTGAAAGGGTTGCGGATGCATCTGCCGAAGCATCAACTGTAGACGTTCGTCGGTTGTGGCGGCGCATGGTAGACGTGGAGGCCGAACTCACCACAGAAGCGGCGTGTATAGGCGACAGCTCGTTCCGTAAAGATACAAAGCGACATGTCGTTCCGATTCAAATGATTGCCGGTGAGCTCGATTTCGATCGTGACGATACAGTCGTTGTGGAGCGGCAGGATGCGAAGGGACGCTGGACAAGGATTGGTCTGCTCGACTTAGTTATTTCAACGCCGGGTTTCATTGCAGTTGAGAGCTGGATGGGCTCCGACCGGCAGGCTCTCGTTGCAGATGGCGACTTACTTCGATTCCAGAGCCGATACGAAAATACGAGTCGGGAACGTCGAGAAGTGGCGACGAGCAGGATTTTGCAGGGAGCCTCGGCTTCGCCGGCACTGATTGAGGCCTTTGACCCGACAGTCACGCGTAGCCCGTCTCGGCTTCCGGTTGACGCAGACGAAGCTGAGCTGGAGAAGCGATATGGCTTGAACCCTGTGCAGGTTGATTCATTCAAGACGATTCTTGAGTGTCGTCCAGTAGGGCTGCTCCAGGGTCCTCCGGGAACAGGAAAGACGCGTTTCATCGGGGCTCTGGTGCACTTCGCGCTAACTCATGGCTTGGTTCGCAACGTTCTGTTGGCCAGCCAGTCACACGAGGCAGTCAACAATGCAGGTGAGGCAGTCTTAGACCTGTTTGGCTCCGATCGGGATTCGTTAAGCTTAATTCGTGTGGGCCACGAAGGGTCGGTCTCGGAGTCGCTTAGACCGTTTCACGTCGCGTGCGTCGAAAGGGCCTACAAAGACCGGTTCGTGGCGATGTCGAAGCCGCGCCTCAACCTGGTCGGAAAGACCCTTGGTCTCGACTCAAAGGTGATCGACGACGTTCTCCATTTTGAAGACGCTGTGGTTCCGGTGTTGGCCAGAATTGGCGAATTCGTCGAGACCAACTCACTAGATTCGGCTAGATTGAATTCGCTCAAAGTTACCGTCGAGCAGCAACTTGCTTCGCGGGGTATCAATATGGATCTGTCTAATTTGGAAGCGAGTTCGGTTGACGATCAGGTTACAGCACGGTTCATGTCTGACTTGCCTAGCAATCAGGCGGCAAATATTGAAAAGTTTCGCCAGGTTGTCCAACTGAGCAGAGACATTATCGGTAGTGTTTCGACCTGGCAGAGAAGCTTCGAAACGTTCCTGGCAGGAACGCGCCAAGTTGTTGCAGGTACCTGCGTGGGGCTTGGAAGGACATCGCTCGGTCTTACTAAAACGGTATTTGACCTCGTGATCGTTGATGAGGCTGCGCGCTGCACATCGAGCGAGTTGGCTGTTCCAATACAAGCTGGAAAGTGGATCGTACTTGTAGGGGATCATGCTCAATTGGAACCCTTACATCGCCCGGAGGTTGTCGAGTCCGTAGCGGATGAACTGCGCATGCCGTTACACGAGGTGATGCGAAGTGATTTCGAGAGAGTTTTTCAATCGACTTACGGTCAGGCGGCTGGCTCGACCTTAACAAAGCAATACCGGATGCTGCCTCCCATTGGGCGCCTCGTGTCAACGGCGTTTTACGATCGTGCTCTTGCACACGGTCGCACTGATCCGTACATCGACGTTGATGCGATGCCCATAGAGCTCACGAAATGTCTTACCTGGGTTAGCACTGATTTGCTTGGGTCAGAGGCATATCAGAAGCCGGACAAAGTACGCCGCGGTAGCTTGACCAATCCGGTCGAAGCCGAAGCGATTGTCACCATGCTGAAAAGCTGGTCGACGAACGACGCTTTCCTGGCATGGCTGACTTCTTTGTCACCACAGACGAAAGCGAAAGCGATTGGCGTTATCTGCGCATACGCGGCACAGCGAGACCTCGTTTGGAAGAAGCTGCAGGCAGAGAATCTGCCGGACGCAATACGGAGATCGCTGAAGGTGGACACGATTGACAGCTACCAGGGAAAAGAAAATGTTTTGGTGCTCCTGTCTCTCGTTAGAAATAATTCAGATGGTAAACCGGATGCGGGAGTGGCAACGATTGCCCCGGGATTTATGGGACGGAAGAATCGAATCAATGTAGCGCTGAGTAGAGCCATGGACCGTCTAGTGATCATCGGTGCACGCGCGGGATGGCGTCGAGGAACGCCGCTTGGTCGGGTCGTCAATGGTTTTAACGAAGAGATTAAGTGCGACGAAGCGATCGTAGTCGACGTGCAGCGGATATTCGAAGTACCCGCGACTACCACCAGAGGTAAGAAGAAGGGGGCTCAAAGTGCACAAGGATCGCGATTGGGGGCCGCGCCATGAGCCAAGAAAAGCGCGCCACCTTATCGCTGCCCAAGAAGCCAAATGCCGATACAGTTGAAGAAGATAGGAATATTCCAGTTGGGCTATTCGACGTTCTCCTGCCAAGCCGGCAATTTGTCGTCCATCATAAGGTGGCGGAGGTTGGGCAAGTTGCATTAACGACGGAGTTCTTGTTGCGACTTCTGTATTCCGTCGACGGAATGGAAGAGGAGGACATCGCGCAATTCTTTGGGTTCAATACGGGTGAAATGGCTTTCGTTGTTAATGAGGCTGAATCTCGGGGCTACTTAGATCGAATAGGCGGACGCATTTGGCTAGCCGATGCTGGGCACGCACTTTTCATGGATGGACAGCGGCCCCAAATTTTGGAAGTCCAGCGACGCACTGAGAAGATCGGCTTCGATCTTCTTTCTATGGCGCCATGCGAACGAGTAAACCTTTCCGAGTTCGAATTAGCGCTACCGGAGCTCGAAATCCGGGATGAGCAGCGGGTGGCAACGGCATCTCATGATGTGCCGGACGCTTTCCGGCGACACTACCGTGAAATCGTCGGGCGCAAGGACAGGGATCCGGCTACAGGAGTGAAGAGATCCCTTTACTCAGTCGACGACGTTGCTGCGTCTGATCGATTCTCTGCCGTAGTTCCTGTTCTCGCGATTGCAAGCATCAGGAAACCAGGGGAACCGGAACCAATGCTTGATGCTTGGCGGCCGGGACACGAGATCGATGACCGAGGCGCGGTCGTAAATTCCGTTGCCGCATTTCTCGATGGCTTAAAGACTGTTAAACGTACGGAGGACGATCACGCCTACGAGGTACTTCTAGATATCGCGCCAGACTACCTAAAAGAGTACAAAACGAAAAGTGGGCTTAGCGCCCTTCGATTCTTTAAGGAAACTGCGGTTCGTGCTGGTGAATTGCGAGTCGACCGCCCGACTGTGGGCATCATTGGTCCCTTATACTCCCCCGAGAACAGCAGGCGAATATCCGATGCACTAGCCTATGCTGGCCCCGGGGAACCAGAGGCAGATGACGACAACTTCGTGTGGATTGCACCCGACGTTGCGGGTTGGGGGGCGTCGAGAGCCACGAGCACGCTGTTAGACCGGATTCATGGAAGCGAGGCGGTTATTACGCGAGGTAAGCCGCTGAAACATCTGCTCAAGCTATTCCAAAAGGTGCTTCAGCGTCCCGATAACGGCTCCATTCCCGCGGCACTGGAGATGCTCCTTATCCCAAGGCGCGTCGTCGCGGTCACAGTCCATGCGCCGCTCGGCATTGGAAGAAGCTTCCCAATTCCCTTGGGGGTGCTGAGCTTTGAACCGGATGTCGTGAAACGAGTGCACCAGTATCTAAAGACCCAGTTGCCTCAATACATCGAGATTGCAAATTCGAACGACAGATTTGATCTTCATTCGATTTTGCGTTGGGTTGAGTCTCCAGGGGAAGGTAGCTCGGTTGGCAGTTCGTAGCACGGAGTAGGCTTGTCGGCTCAGGGTACCCAGGAGAGCGACCATCCAATTTCCTCGGCCGATGTACTTCTTCGCCGTGACACAATTGAACGGCGGCAATGCGCGTTTTTTCTGTCGTCCAAGCAGCAAGCGTCGAATGGCCGTTTTGGCCGAGGTTCTGACGCTCAGCCAAATGCGGCCAGCGTCTCTAGCTCGGCCAGAGCCGACCTTGAGTTGGCTTTCAGGATCAGTCGGCAATATGTTGGTTACCTGCCGCTCAGCCGAATATGCTCACCTTCTCAGGAAACGTCAATTGGCATTGTCTTCCAGACGTCCTGCGCCAAAGCGATGAGCATTGTGTGCCGCTTTTCGATGGTTGCCGCATTCCACGCGGGGAATGCCTCCAGCTTTGCGTTGATCCGCGAGATGGACGTGTTTTGCCCCACGTCGGTTAGCTCCACCAGGCTGCGCGTCAGGTAGTTGCCGCTCTTGCGATACTCGGCCTGTTTGTCGGTATAGAAATCGTTCCCTGCGACGATGTTGATTGGCTTTTCCAGCAAGGTCAGGTTACCGAGCCGATTCTTGTAGTCGTCGTAGGCAAGCCCCGGGTTCTCGCTCGCCCACTTTGCACGCAGCTCACTCTCTGGCTTGTTGGGCAGGATGTGTTCAATTTCCAAATTGGTGAATGGCTCCAGGCTGCCAGGCACCTTCAGCCCATTGAAGGCCATCTCGACGTGCTGCGTCAACCGGGCCAGCAGGTATCGCGTCCGGTACTGCTGCATCGAATACAAGGTGAAGCGCTTGAGGGCATCGGTCAACTCCTGAGACTTGCCCGCCATGTTCTTCTCGAAGCGGTCGGCGACAAAGGCGTTGAGCTGAGCCTTTTGCTGCACCGGATCGCTACCCTCGGCAATCGCGCGCAGCTCGTCGGCCCATTGGGAGAAACTACGTTCCAGGTCTTTGGTCGGGGTCTTGGTGAAGATGTAGTAGAAAAGGAAACTCTCCAACTGCGCCACGAAATGGTCGAACAGCGGTTTCGGGAAATTGGCCGCTGCCAGCAACAGGACGTAGTGCAGACTGAAGGCTCCCCCGGCCAGTCGCTTGAGGCTGTCCATCGCAAGGCTGGGCTTTCCATCGTTGCCCATCCCGTTGGCGAATGCCAAGTAGTGCTCAACGTTGCGAATCACCTTGCGCACGAACTCGAAGGGCTTGTTGGTGTAGTCGCACAACGCGGCGTTGTCCTTGGCCACGAACCAGTCGTAGATCTCGTCCTCGCGGAGCACCGCATCGCCGCGCTCATTCTGGATGACGTAGTTGGCCATTAGGAAGTAGCGCAGGAACCGGAGCGGCTTTTCCTTTTCCTTCTCCAGCGGCTTGGTGATCTTCTTCCACTCGTCCTTGAGTTGGGTGAATTGCGTTTGCTTGACCTGTGTGAACAGCAGATTCTTGAGCAAGTCCATCGGGTTGAGGCCGACACCGCGCTCGTTGATGGTCTCGAAAATCTTCAGGGCACTGCTGACATCCGTGGAGATCTGGATGAAGACGACGTTATTGGCCAGATAGCCCCAATACTTCTTCAGCTTGGCGATATCGTCGTAGTTGTCCTTCAGATACCGGTAAAGCGTTGCATAGGCATTGATCAGATTCTCCAGCGACCCAAAGCTCGGAATGCCGGCCGCCTGGATGCCCGCGCGCACGACTTGTGGATCGGCGCCCAACTCGACCAGTTTGGCCATCACGTCACCGGCGTTTTCGTAGCGCGGTTCCAGCTTGAGGGTGGTCTGTGTCTCTCCCTCGCTATCCGTATAGCTCGAGGAGATCAGACCACTGATGGTTTGACGCTGAGGCTCACCCTGAAACAGGTTTTTCAGTGCGCACAAGAGCAGGAAGAACGTCGTCAGACGTTGCTGGCCATCGATGACTTCGTAATGGCCTTTCTGGTCTGTTGGTGAAACCAGGATCGTGCCGATGAAGTATTCCCGCGTCGTCCCGGCATCGATCTGCTCGCCGACGTCTTCGAGTAGCTGATGCACTTCCTTATCCGTCCAGACATATTCGCGCTGATAGTCGGGGACGATGTAGAAGCACTCCCTGAATGCCTCCTCGATGCTGTATTTGTGGTTTTCAATGCGGGCCATTTCTTATCTTCCGATTTTTCTTTCACACATCTATGCCAGCCACCATTCCGGGGTGTCCTCGTCGCGGGGAACCCATCCATCACTCGCCTTGGTGCCATACCAATAGGCAACAATAGGCACCAGCGCCTCGGATGGGGCGCAGCCACCGTGATACCCATTGCGCTTGGACGCATACCGTAGCTTGCTACTCCAGGCCAGAACCACCTTTTCCATTCCGCTGGCCGCCTTGATGCGCGCCCCCTTCAGAACGATCTCGCCGGGGTAAGACTCGAGATTCGGCTCACGCCAGCGCGCATTCGGGCTTGATCCCTGCATCACCGAATCCTGGTCGAGCACGTGGCCGTGGTCGCTAGTGAAGATGACGGTTCGGTCTGATGAGCGCGCCTCCGCCAATAGCGCATCCAAGCCTTTGAACTGGGCCAATTCCCAACGCAGACGTAGCTGGTCGGACTTCATCAAATGGTCATCGACCGCGTTGATCACAACAGCAACAACCCGTTGCCGTGTATCGCTTAGGGCAGTCCGCAGGTCATCGGAAAGGGTGACTCCGGAGGCGTCCAGCAAATCACGTTTGTGGAAGACCACCGGGGGCTTGCCGGCAACTGATGGTGCAACGAGTGGTGCAAATGCGCTGAATGCTCCTCTTTCGGTAGATGCCGAGCCTGTGCATGCTGTGCCGCACAGCAAGGACGTCCTCGATGCCTCGGTCGTGGATGGCAACATGGCCAGCAATGTTGAACACGCGCCTTTCCCCCGTTCGAACTGAACCCATCCGTGATCCTTGAGGCTGTGATGCAGTTCGAGGAAGACTGGGATGCTCATGCCGTCCACTACGATCAGCAAGGTTCTACCAGCCACCGCGATCGGAGCCACGCACTTGTCCAGTGCGTCCTCGATGGGCATCAGCGAAGTGCCATTGGGCTGCTCGGTCGCCAACGCTTCTGCAAATCGCCGGTCGAATGCGTCTCGTCTCGACAGGGAGTGCTCGCGGAGTCTCCCGTAGGCATTGGCGAGCTCGGCCGAATCATCGCCTTCAAGCAGAACGGTTTGTGCCCAATCCACCCAGGCAATCTCATTGCGATACTGTTCGGCAAGTACGTTCAGGGACGATGGAAGCGAATCAGATGTATGCGTGAGCCAGCTCACCAGTCGAAGCGCCATCTTGCAACGTAGCTCCGATTGGCTGCTCAACACTGGCCCTCGATGATCTCGCAGTTGCCCATATCGGGTGATGGCCTCGTGTAGGCTTAGCGAATTGAGCGCTGCTGCGAATGCCTTGGTTTTTTCTCGCAACGCCGCAGCACCGTACCTTGCATGAACCGCCAGCGATTCTGCTTTGACCTGCGTCACCAGGGATTCGTAGCGGGCCACCTGTTGCTGTCTGCTTGTCTCTCCCGCACGATCAAACCACTCATCGGCTGCTTTGGCGAGTCGGTGGGTGGTGTCCGAAGACAGCGTCAGCCCATCGAACAAAACCTCCAGCCGTGCAGCGACCTTGGCCCGATTGCTTTCCGAGGAGACAGTTTTGTCCTCCAGTAATTCGCAGAGCATCGCAATGGCGATCAAATCGTCTGCGCTGCCGGCATCGATGGCCGCAAAAACGAAATTCACTAGAGGACCAAGGAAGTCGCGGAGCCGTTCCAATGTTTCGTTGCGGGCGACCTCTTCCAGTGCCTTGAATTGCTCACGCCGCTGGGCGTCGCCGGCCCACTTCAACAAATCAAGCTCTGACGGCGGGAAGTTCTCAATGCCAAGCACGACTCGGAAGAGTTCCTTCCAGGCACGATCCTGATCGAGCACCAACGATCGCACCGGGGAGTAGCCCTCTGCTGGCATAAAGCGAACAAGCAACTCGGCCAGCCAGCGATGGCGTGCCAGCCTGGGGTCGATGTGGGCCGCCCTGAACAGCGTCAGAACGGTTTGCCAAAGATCGTGCGTGATGGCACGTCGTTTGGCGCAACGAGCCAGGACATCGGCGCCTAACTCATTGTCGTTGCCTGGGTAGAGCAGGATGACCGGAGTGTCGTCGCTGGCATGACGGCGCATCGCATCGCGCACGGCCAAAGGCGAGCGGCATGCCGCAACGGGCCAACTAGCGGCGTTTACATCGACGGTCGAGCCTTCAAACGCATCCAGAGGCAGGCTCAGCAAGATGAATTTTGCCGAAGAGTCCGCCTCGTGCGCCTGTTTGGCTTGCAGACTGATTTGATGCGACGGAACCTTCATGCCTGTTCCCGAATCACGATCTGAATATCCACGCTGACGTCGCCCAACCCCTCGACCAACGCTCGCGCATCGGCAAGCTCCTTCAATGCTGCGCTCTTGTTCAAGCGCGTGCGCTCGATACGCTGAGGGGCTTTCATGCCGGGTTCGGGCTCAGGCTCAGGCGTAGGTTCGGGAGTGGGAGCCGGTGTCGCTGCACGGTTGGCCACGTCGGCCATCAGAGATCCCGCATCGCGTTCGAACTGCGCGACGGCGATTTGCAGCCCATCCACGTATTCATAACGCAGAACGGCGTGGGCTAGCCTCTCAAGAATCTGGCTGGCGCGCGGCGCAAATTCGCCGGTACCAGCCGCGATCGAGCGCAAGCTATTAACCAGGAAGTGCTTCGCCTCAACTCGGGCCAGCGTCTGCACTCCGGCCAGAACCGCCTTGGATTCCGCAATTTCCTCTGTGGTGAAGTCCAGACGTGCGACCAGATTCACCAACTCGACCTCCGCACTGGTGGACTCCATGGCAGTGAACCAGTCGCGCACACGAGTCGCACCTGTTTTGCGCAGTGCTGGCTCTCCCGTTGCAATCACGTCGGTTTGAACCAGCTCCATCAGTTGATCGACCACGCGCAGGTAGGTCAGCAAGTGTGCGGCGGTATCGGTCACCCGCTTTTTGGCAGCACGAGAAAATTCCACAAGTCCCGGCGCTGAGCGATACAGGGATGCCATCGACGGATCGAGAATGTCGCCGGCCAGTTTGGTGGCCTTGTCCCAATCGGCCGTCGTCGGCAGAGGCTGTTCGCGGACCTCGCACTCGTTGGGCAAATTGCCAACCTCACCCCGGAAGGGCTGACCAAATCGATACAGCGAGCGGTTGGTCTTGGCCAGCCAAGTCAGGATCACCAGATCCTGCAAATCGTCGCGCAGGCCGCGCCGATCCGGCACATCCAGCCAGTGGCGCAGATCGGTCACGGTGGGCTCACGTCCGCCTTGCTGGGCAATCTGGCGGGCAAAATGCTGCGACCAGTCATCGCGCAACTGCAAAGCCGCTTCACCAACCTCGGCAAGCTCCAGCTTCGGCGCGATCCGCTTGGCGTCGTCACGCAGCGAGGCTTCGAGCTCTACACGGTGCGCAGGTTTCTGGGCAGCCAGGATCATCAGATCGGCCAGACGCTTGACGGCGATCGGCCGGGGCTCGACATCGAAATGTGGATGTGCAGGAAATTCGTAATCCAACGCCTGCTCGCCAAGCTTCTCGAACGCATCCTTGAAATTGGCTGCCACCGGGGGGCGAAGCACCATGGACGGGTCGAGGGTATAGAAGTGCTCGTCCAGCGTCTGGGCCGGGTCTAGCGCCTCCTGGGCCACACTATTGAGACCGTATGCGGTGTACAAGCAATTGCGCATGAATTGGCGCAACTGGTCGCGCTGGTTCGTCAGCAGCACGCGGGCCTGTTCCCGATCGGCTTGTGAGAGCTGGCTGGCGTACTGGTCCAGGTTGTTGCCGCGCAGAACGAAGTTGATGACCACCAGTCGGCCCAGCTGATCCTGCGTATTCGGCGACAGGAACGAGGGGAGCCAGGCCACCGACCGACCGATGCGCCCATCGTTCAGGAAGCCATTGATCCTGGCCACGTCATCCTGCGGACCATGCTGCGGGTCATGATCGAAGGGGAAATCGATCAGGACGCGCCAGGTGCCTTCGCGCCCCTTCAGGGTGTCGAATGACTGCTCGCGAATGTTGCCGAACAGGATTTCGGCCGTGCGACGCGAACCACGCCAAACAATCTCCATCTCCGGCGGCAACAGGCTTGAGCTGGTATCGGGCAGACCCAGTCCGTCGGTGATCAACTGCCGTACCTCCGCCTGCCGATTGCCCTGGGTGTCAAAAGACATCGCATTGGCCAGAATCGCGTCGGTATCGACCTTGGCCACTTCCACCGACACCACCGGGTTGGGTGAGTCGTCGGCAATCTTGATCTCACCGGCCTGGCCCGCCCAACGCTTCAGTTTGGTGAGCACCGTAATCCCTTCGCTACCCGGGACCGGCGTGCGAATCGTGCCGTGGTTGAGTGCGGCCAGCTTGGTGGGGGTAAGGTTCTTCAGCGCCTCGACCTCGGGCACCAGTGCGGCCAGCACCATAGTTTTCAGCAGACGCGCATCATTGAGCAGGGCGGTCGCTTTTTTCGGATCTGCCTTGCCGGCCTCGATATCCTCCCAGGTCACTCCGTGCTGTGTCTCCAGAATCGGCAACAGACGCCGACGCCAGAGCTGCTTGGCCTGCTCGAAGAACAGCTTGATGCCATGGGTGAAGGGCTCGTCGCCCTCGACGATCACGTCGAACAGATCACCCACCGGAATGACATCGCCGATCTCCAGCGTGTCCGCCTTTTCCACCAGCATCTGTTGCATCAACTTGAGCGCGGTGCGCTCGCGCTGAAGCATCGACGACACCGCGATCAATGTCTGCACCAATGCTGGGGTGAACGGGTAGAGATCCTGCAGCATCTGCTGATCGCCGTCGCGGGTCAGCAGGGTTTGCAGCACTTCGGGCTGGCTGGCCAGAAGCTTGTTGATCGCGCCCTTGAGTTGAGCGTCCTCAGCCGGCCCTCGCGTGCGCAGCAAACGCTTCTTGGCGATTTCGGGCAGGTTGCGGTCTTCCAGATTGACCTTGTCGAAACGGGCCTCCCACCATTGCAGTGTGTCCGCAAAGGACAACTGCTCAGCGCCCGGCATGTGCTCGCCGACCAGTTCCCGCAGGTCGCGCTGGCGTGCCATGAAGTTGATGATGGGAATCGGCCGGTCGGCATTGCCTGACTCGACCAGCTTGGCCACCTTTTGTCCTTCGCGGGCGATCCAGGCCGCATCCGCTGCGCGACTGGCAAGCCAAAGGATGAACTCATCCAGAAACAGAATGATGGCGTCGTAGCCGAGCTCCTTGGCGTGGTGCGACATGGCCGACAGGCCCTCGTCCAGCGAGGTGTATAGCTCGCGCTGCGAAGCGGAAAGATGGCTCACGCTGCTGAAAAATGCGCGAGTCAGTGTGCCGACCAACTGGAAGCGATCCGGGCTGCCCGGGGGCAGTTGGAGTGCTGACTCGAAACGCGCCGCTGCCCAGGTTTGGCTGACACGACCCCAACCGCCACCGCCGCCACCCGCTGCTGAGCCGGTTGCATCGTTCAAGGTGCGGAAGAAGGCCTCGTCGCCCATCTGGGCACGCAGTTTCTGCGCATCCTGGAGCATCCCTTCGCTTTGATAGAAACCGGGGCTTGGTGCATTGAGGTGGAGTTTCGCCGTGTGCTCCGCGTAGCCCGAGAACAGCGCAGATTCAAGCGTCTCGGCGTTGATCATGTGATACGGGACGACGAGGAATTTCTTGCCCTGTGTCCAACCGTTGTGCTTCGAGACAACCGTGGCCAGCTCCGGCTTGCCACGAGCCGTGGTGTCGCCGCGCAGGAGTAGCGACAGGATTGCCATGAAGTGGCTCTTACCGGAACCAAAGCTGCCGTGCAGGTAGGCACCTTTGCTCATGCGGCTATCGATCGCCCCCTTGACCACGCCCAGCGCCTGATCGAAGCATTTGACCAGCTGCGGCGTGGCGACGTAGTCGCGCACGGTTTCTGCGGGAGCATTCAGCCCGTCCGTCAGGCGGAGTACAAAATCGCCCTGGTGGACCTGTTCTGGCAGGTCAAAAATCTCGCGAAGTTTTGGCATTCTTTCTACTCCCTCGAATCTTCTGAATCAGGTCTGGCGTTGGTACTGGTGTTGGTAGGTGTGCCGGTGCGGCGGCCCCGAGGGCGCCGGGCGGGTGCCGGTGGACGCCAGGTGCGCACATTGGCCAGGGTCAGCCCGTGCTGGGCAAGCTGTGCATCGAGCAAGCCTTGCAGGTAATCGCCCGTGCTCATGCCGAGGTCGTCGTCAATCTCGGGGTGCCACTGATGAACCCAGGGCAGCATCTCGTCGAGGCCAGCCAGCGCGGGGGTCAGCCTGATTGCCTCCGCACCTTCGCGTTGCAGCATCTCATACAGATATCCGGTCAGGGCCAGAGCTCGCGCCTTGGCATCGTAGCCGGCCCATAGCAGCATGGGGCTGCCGGCATCTTGGCCGCGCTCCAGACCGGGGAAGCTGACGAAGCGCTCCTTGGCCACATCTAGCGCACCGCGCAGCTTCCAGAACACTCCGTCACGGAAGTCTTCCTGCTTGTACTTGGGCGGAACCGGGATTGCTCCGACTTCGGCAGCCTTGCGGCGCGCCTGCTCAGCCTCGATAGCCTCCACCGGCTCACCCACCATACGCCGGGCAACCTCGGCATCGATCGCATCCTCGCGCCGCTGCATGGTCCACGTGTTCTGCCAAACTGTCCGCTTACGCAGACCACTATCACTATAGCGCACGGCATCCAGGTAAGGCACGCAGGCCTGCTGCACCAACGTCACCACGGTGGCATGTGCATCGCTCCCGGTACCCGCATAGAGATCAAGGACACGACGGAAAGCCTCATCGCCCGACAAGTGGTCCACTAATTCCCGCACAGAACGTAGTTTTGGTGCAGGATGAGCATCGCGTGGCCAAAGATCCTCTGCCTCTAGCCGATCCAAAATCCAGGCTTTAAGGGCTTCTTGCTCTTGAGACTCCCATGGATCTCTAGTCCAGCGCCGCTTGTACTCGGGGCGTTCCATTAGCGCAACATCGCGAGATCGTCGGATTGCCTGGATACGGCGGAGAACCAGATCCTGATATTCAGCGGGCCAATGAGAAGCAACCACATCTGTAGGCGTCGAACCGTGTCGATCAAACCATGTCGTAGATTCGCTACCGTTTGCGACATCTTGAGCTAGAGCGATTTCAAAGGCTCGCTCACCCAACTGTATGGGCGGAACAGTGCCAGTGAAGCAAAGCGGCTGGTCAATAAGGCCGTAAATGTAGTAAACCAACCAGTCCAGTTCTTCCTGTAATGCGATCGCTGTACCAAAAAGCAATTCAGCATTCCGTCTGCGTTCGTTAATTTTTTCTCTAGATAGAGAAGAAAGATCATTAACGTTCGCTGGAAGCAGCGACTGCATGGACTGAATTGTTGAAATGAGTGTGCCCGTGATTGCTACTGGTCGATCGTGCGGAACGGGGAACTTCTCTAACGCAGCCCCTGTGAATTCGTAGAAATCCTCAAAAGCATCAGTGCGCTGTCTAGCACCTTGTTGATCAACAGTGCTGCCTTTGTTGTGAAGAACTTGCTTGAACCAGAAGCAAGCGGTGGAGGAATTAAGAAGACCCAATATGCCAAAGTGCTCGTCATCACTCGCGGTCAATTTCAGTTTCACTATCGGCGCGGAGCGATTAAAGACCTTACCCCCACGATCAAGAATGAAATGATTGTGGGTTGCAACAAACGCCAACGTAATTGTCGAGGGTGTGGCAAGGCGACGAAGTCCAATTTGATGCCATTCCCACCACGGTCTTCCTTCTCCAAAGTAAGTGTCCTTTGAGAATGTCGCGCGATTCCCAAGTACAGTTCGGAATGGCCAAAACCATCTCAGGAGACCAGGGGCATTTTCAATGTGGCAGAGAACACCATCACGGTACGGAAAGGCGCAGTATTGCCCATGCTGATGTGACCAGTCCCTAACGGCATCACCAACGACGAGCTCCCGAATTAAATCGCCTTCGACTCTCTGCCGTAGGAACGCGTCTTTGGAAGCTAACATTACTTCGTCAGCGTTGGTCATCCCAAAAATCCCGATTTCGTCGGCCACACTCTTAAGTGTTGGCCACTCCGCCTCGATCGCATCTCGAAGTTCAGATACTCCGCCGCCACCTATACTCCAGGGGTGCTTGGCAAATGTTGCTCGTTGCGCATCTGCAACGCTGATCCACTTGGATTCGGAGCCGCAAACATCAATTTGCTCAATGATGGCTCTCCAAACTATCCCATTAGCCGGATCAGCAGGCGTCGCCGGCTCTCCTTTTATGCCCATCACAACTCTAACCACGTCGTTCGCGGGCGGGCGCGATTGTCCAAGCAATATGGCTGTGGGAGTGCCGTGTCCAGGGATGTATGCCCCCGCCGTGTCAATTACGTGGGTGAGATGAACTGTTGGGAAGAATGCCTGCACCAGCTTCTTGCCAAAGGTTCGCTTCATGAACGCATTACCAACGATTAGCCCCACAAAGCCTGCACGAACTGACCGATCGAGTGGTTTCGCGAGTGCCCAGAATCTTTCGCAAAATGGAGCAACTAGTGCGTATTTTCCGTGGCAACTGGAGAAGCGCTCACGGTATAGCGCTGATACGGCACGATCTTTGACGGCAATGTATGGAGGGTTGCCCACCACCGCTGCATACTTCCTGGACAGAATGGCATTGGTTGCCTCCAAGTCCTCAGCGGCGAAAGCATGGCGGTAGCGATGGTCAGCACCGGCTCCAAGGTTCTCCTGGGGGTTGTTGAGCGCGAGGGCTGCCTGGGCTCGTGTGTAGTCGCGCTGATCAAAGCCATGCAACAAGCTGTCGCCCGTTTCAATGTGAAGATGGAAATCCGGGGCCAGACGTAGCTTGTGCACCTGGGCCATCTTGAGTGCGGCAATCAATAGACGGAAGCGGGCAATGACTACCGCGTAGGGATTAAGGTCGACGCCCGCGATGCGATTGAGTGCCTCCTGCAAAGCCACATTGACATTGTGTGGGTTTTTGCGCAGCCAACGGGGGGCGAGTCGCTCGAAGGCGCCAAGCAGGAAGTGGCCTGAGCCACAGGTCGGGTCGATCAGGTCAACGTCTTCCAGCGTGAAAATATCGAGGGCTGGCGTGAGGGTGCGATTCAGAATGAAGGACTCGACAAACTCGGGAGTTTGCAGCAACGCATAGCGTTCCCGTGCCGCCTCGGACAGGTCCTGGTACAGGTCGCCGAGGAAGCGGGTGTTCCATTCTGGGTCGGCGAAGTCATGCACCAGCGCACCGCTGTCAGCATCGGCGGCGCGGAAGAAGCGCACCAGCTGCTTGCCCATGTCCGCCGAGACGGGCGCCGACAACAGGCTTTGCTGCACCTTCAGCACATCCGATAAACCCGGCAGTCGGCTGGCCACCGCAAATACATCGCGCAAGTAGTCGTTGTCGGAGGCGGTCGGATGCTGCAGGTAGAAGGCTTCCTGCCGTGCGACGGCGGAGCGGCCCTGACTATCGGTACCGGAAATCAGGGGCGCATCGAGCAAATCGTTGTCTTCGCAGAAACGGATGAATACGCATGCCAGCACCCAGGCGACGGCGGATTGGGTGAATTGGGCCTCAACCCAGGACTCCAGGGCTTCGGCGGTACGGCCAGCATCGCGGGCGGCCTGCCAGCCTGTGGTGAGTCGCTGCTTGTATTCCTGGATTGAGTCGAAGCGCTCGCGCAAATCACCTTCCAGGTCACGTACCTGGAGTTTGAGATCGGCGAGCAGTTTGGTGCGGTTGATCATTTCTTCTTGGCCTTGGTGTCGGTCGTGGTCGGCGAACTACCGGACGACGCATGCGCGTTTTCCAGCCAGGCGCGCGGGATGCGACCGTAATCAGTGGTATTGATGGTGACGGGAACGGCTTGCCCGTCCAGAATTGGCCGGTCGTCGGGCGTCATCGGGCTAGCGATGAGCGCTACCAGGGGCGGACGCTCGCGATACATGCAGGCGTTCGCCAGCTTGGCGAACAGGGTCATGTGCTGCCAGCGCGCGGCGAGTCCCAGATTGACCAGCACGCCAGGTTGATCGTCGTGCAGCAGCTGGGCTTCCACTTTCGGCCAAACCTCGCCAAGCACCGTGGCAAAGTTCTGCGCATCGACGGAACCAGCTGGCGCGGCATCTGCAGTGAGTAGGACATTCCAGTCCACTTCCCACTCCTGCGCCTGCTTCTCTAGCTGGGTCAGTACGATCTCGTCAAAGTCGACAACCTTGAGGCCGAAGCGCCGTGCCAATTCGCGCTGTGCCACCGCGAGCCCCTTGGGATCGACCGACAAGGTCAGCAACTTGCCGCTGGCCAGTGCATGTCGGATGCGCTCGTCAATTTGAATCGCGGCCTGCACGTCAGGCGCAGTCGGTGGGCGCTGACGGTCATTGGTGGAGAATCTTGTGATCTGCGTGGTACCCGATATAACGCCCGCCGAGAATTGCATGACGAAGGCGCGCTTTGCGCCGTCCCATTTGACGTCCAGCCCGGCATCCTTGAGTAGCGCTTCCAGTTCGGCTGGGCCGGGCAAAGGCGCGGCTTCCGGGTAGCGGGCAAAGATTCGACGACGGATGGTTTCCAAGTCGAACTGCCGCAGGCCCAGCAGAGACGTGGTGGCCAGCTTGACTGCGCGTGCAGCAGGCAATTGCCTCGGGTAGAACTCCAGGCGTGATGACAGCGCGGCCTGCTGGGCACATGCGGCGGCCAGACGAATCAGTCTTTCCGAAGGCAAGGCGGTATCGCCAGCCGGTGGTGGAATGCGCGACAGGACGTCGGCTACTTGCTGGGCCGATGGCAACGGGTCTTGCCGGGCGAGGCGATCGGCAGCCTCACCCAGTACAACCGCGTAGCTGGCGCGAACCTCGGGTGCGGACGGGAAAAGCCCCGAGGCACCACTGCTCGCCAGGATCGAAACCACCAGATCGTCCGGTTGCGCGGGGCTCACCAGGGGGCGGGCGGCGGAGTCTCGTTGAACCAGTTGCCAGCGGGACGACTGCTTGGTGCGCTCGACGGTAATGGCGGCCCGGGTGACAGCAAGGGCTTCATGATGCCGGGCGTCGCCTGTCTGCACGCTCCCCCGCCGTGCCAGCAATGCCGCTGCCACCTCGCTGACGGTGGCGATCCCGCCGAGCCCGGCGAGGATCAACGCCACGTCATCACGCAGATGGGTGATTTCCGGCTGGCGAGACATTCGTTCCGACATGGACTGGAGCAGATCGTCCGGCAGCATGCTGGAGTCGGTACCGGTTTTCAAGCCGAGCCAGTTTTCCAGGACCTGGAGTTGCGCCTCGTCGCCCTTTTTGGGCACCAGCATGGCGGCGGCCGCATCCACGGAAAGCTTTGCGACGGTGGTGTCGGCCACCTGCTCCTCTGCAGCTGGCTCACCGCTGAATTGCTGGCGCAGGCGATCAGCAATCTGGTGCAGTTCACGAGCAACGGCTAGTGCAATGCCACGGTGACGATACAAACGGTTGCGTGGCAACTCGGCGAGATCGCCTGCTGTGGCCAATTCATCGTGGCCAATGCGCTCGATCAGTTCGAGATGGCGCGAGTCGAGTTCCAGGGACGCCAGCGGCGTGCTCGGTGTGATGCCGCTTGCTGTAACCGCAGGTTCTTCGCCAAACGCCAACTGAGCCTGGGCGGTGGGCGCGGGGTGGGACGTAACCGGGCGGGAAACGTTTTCGAATACCTTGCGCCAGGCATGCAGCATCTGCTCTGCGTTGTCGAAACGCTGACGCTGGTCGCGTGACAACGCGCGGCTGAAGAAATCGAGGGCTTGTTTACGGATCGAGGCATCGAAGCGCTCGGAGTCCAGGATGATTTCGGATTTCAATGTGGCCGGGTCGGCGCTTCCGTCACCCCATTGGGGCAGGGTGCCGGTGGCCATCTCGTGCAGTGTCAATGCGCACGAGTAGCGCTCGGCGTAGCCGTCCCACATGCCACGTTTGCGCAGGAAGGGATCCATGTACACCCGCGTCCCCGCGTTGAGATCGGTCGCCGGTATGCCCGCCAGGGAGAAGTCAAACAAGGTCAGCGTCAATCGTTTGCCCGCCCCCGGCCGAATGCCGATGTTGTCTGGCTTGATGTCGCGATGCGGGATGCCCTCTCGCTCCAGGTATTCCACAACGGAAATCAGTTCTTCGCCGAAGCGCTGCAACAGATCGAGTCCCAGTCGTCCTTCTTGGCGCAGGCGCTCGCCCAGTGTCTCTTCTCCGGCGGAGGAAAGGAAGAGCGTAGTGAGCCCGGCAATTTCGAAGCGCTCGTGACATTGAACGATGTTCTGGTGCGGCTGCAGGCGGGCCAGGGTTTCGGCCTCGCGCTTGAGTCGTTCGTTGTATTCGGGTTCCAGAGCAATCTTGAGCACGCCTTGGCCGGGCTGGCCAGCGCCTTTGCGACGAACCTCCAATGCCAGACTGGTTCCACCCTTGCCCAAACGACGCACAACTTCAAACCCGTGAAGCACATTGCCGGTGTTGGCCTCCAATGGGGATACCAGGGGTGCCGCAGGGGCTGTCAGAGCGTCCTCAAGGGCTTCCTCTGCCTTATCCAGTGCCACGAGGAATTCGCCGGAGGAACCGAAGCGGTCTTCTGGTGATGGCCAGGTGGCAAATTGAATGAGGTCTTCAATCTCTGCCAGGCAGCCATTGACCATGGCAGAAAGCGTGAGGCCCGGCCCCTGTTCGCATTTGGTGACGAGCTCATCACCACTAACTGCCGGTGGCTCACCCGCCAGAACGAAATAGGCGATGGCGCCGAGCGAAAACAGGTCCAGCTTGATGGCGTCGGGTCGCGGGGCGATGCGTGCCTCGGGCGCCAGATAGATCTCCTGCGCCAGTCGATCTGAGAGCATCTCGACGTGAAGCGTGCCGGTGGTTTCGCCTTCGGCTTCCTGGAGTTGCCGCGTTGCGATTTGCCAATCGAACAACGTGACATCGAACGAGTTTGTGCCGATGGTTCTGACCAGAATGGTCTGTGGCGACAACCCTCGGTGATAGAGACGATAGCGGTGGGCGGCATCCAAGGCTTCAGCGATGGCGCGCACGAGCTTGAGCCGTTGCCATAGGTCGAGATGCTCGCCCTGAGCACGGATGAAGTGGTCGAGACGCTGCAGGCCTTCGTCATACTCGAAGATCAGGGCCGGCCCGTGCTCGCTATCGATGAAGTCCGAAGCGCGCAGGATGCCGGGGTGACGAATGCCTTCCAGTAGCTGGAACTCACGACGTGCCGCATCGGCGAGCATGGCGCGTTGCGCAGTGGTGAGGGATCGTTTGGCAGTGTAGAGGCGCACTCGTCGCTGAAGATTGCTCAGTGAGACGTGCTTGGCCAGCCAGTCCTGATGGAAATCGGTTTCCGCCAGTACCTGCTCGAGCTGGTAGTCACCGACACGCCGGCTCTGCTGCGGCGGGCGGATGCCGATCGCTTCCATCGCACGGTTGATGGAAGTAGCAAGATCACGATCGATGGGCTGGGCGCTGATGACCGGCGGCGTCTCATCGAAAAGCTTGCCGGCGATATCCGCCCGTAGATGCACGTTTTCCCGCGCGGGCCCAGTGAGCTTGCAGCGTTGCGCAGGATCCGAAAGAAACACCAGCGATTGGATATACGGTGTGCGACGCTTCTGCAAGGTCAGCTGCTTGCGCAGCAATGAGGCGAGCTTCTTGGCTTTGCGGTTGGTGAGCAATAGCGGATTGTCGTCGAAGTATTCACGGTCGCCATCTCGCCATATCCAAGTGTGCGTGTCCCCACCAACCTCACCCGGTCGGCTCTTTATCTCAATAAGGAAGACGGTGTACCGTGAGACAACCAGTAGATCGACCTCATTGATACTGCCATCTTCGGCGATGAACTCAAAATTGCTATAAGCCCGGAATGGTTCCCGGTTTGGCATCGTGCGCTGGACAAAGTCGAGCGCATCCTGCTCCCAGGGAAATTGGGACGGTGAAATCGCCTTCCAACGACCGCTCATGGACGGACTCCCCTCGCAGACGGGCATGAAATGCATAAGCCATCAGCGTCAACTCGGAAACAGACCAGAAGGAAATTGCAAACACAATTAGTCGGCATCTGTATCCCCATCGTTGCCGACAACACCAATTGGGGGTTCAGCTGTCTGCCGTTTGATCCATTGCTCAATCTCGGCCCTAGAGAAGCGCCAAGTGCCACCGACCTTGAATGCAGGGATCTTCTTTGCTGCCGCCAGGCGGTAGATGGTGCGTTCAGTGACCTTCAGGTACCCGGCAACTTCCTTGAGAGTGAGGATGTCGCCGACGGCAGCACTCTTTTTCATGTGGCATTCTGGGCTAAGGAAAACTCTGCAATCTAGTGCAAATTTTTCAAGGCAGCAAGAAATATTACCGAATCATAGCTTCTAGCAGGCTCATGGGATGAGCTACCGTTCTAACGGATATCAATGGCGTGTAGCTTCGTCACCGAGCTAGGCGAAGCCATAGACCACGATACGAGGCAATGTGGCTGTTAACTGCATTATTGCCGCCTGATTCTCAGCACCGGCCTAAGGGCCGCTTCGGCCGACGACCAGTCCTCGGCCATATGGAAAACTTTGCATAATCGGGCAAAACGATCGATCTAACGGACCACGAGGTAGAGCAATCCGGCAAATGATGAGCCGGAGTTGATAGCCGGAGTTGATAGAGCCCGTGGAAGTGCGACGGCCGATCGGCGTCAGATGCTGCTACCGCCCGCTCTATCCCGCTAGCTTCGCTCGGCTACCTGCGCATGCGCCTGGCGCTTGGTGAGGCTGCGCAGGTGCGCAATCATTTTGAGATGATCCTTGCCTGGCCGAGTGCCAGATTCCCAGTTGTAGACGGTCTGGCCAGTGACGCCAAAGAGCCGACCGAACTTCTCGGCGGAGAGATCCAGGCGTTTACGATGCCTTTGTAGCTTGGCCGGACTGAAACGATACTGAGCAGCGTCCACCGGAGCGGCTACCGGGCGCGCATGGTCATTGGCCTTGGTGACCAGCGCGAGCTGCTGACGCAGGGAAATCACCTCGCGTTTGAGTTCGGCAATCTGCGCGCGAAAGGTGGTGGACGCCTTCCTGAGCTTCTCTGTTTCCGAACGGACTTCACGGCGGGCGACCCGCGCAATTTCTTGTTTCAGCAAGCTAGCAATATTGGCCATGGTAAATTTGTGCCGAATTGGGGGTTCGAATTATAGGTGCGATACGCCAGAAGCTTAACGATGTACCTTGCTGATGGGGCGCCTGCGTGTGTCTATAGCACGTCAAGCCGAATGACAGGTAATGTCCCTCACACGTAGGTTCACCAGGTCGCAGCAGCGCAACCTGCTGTCGATCGCCAGATTGAACATAGCAAGGTCCCGAACGTGATGTTCGTTCTGGAGGTGAATTCGGATCGCCCAGATGTCCTTGGGCTTCAGGGGTGGCTTTTGGCCGACCAGTTTGCCTTTGTTCCAGGGTTCCCGGTGTTAAGTGGTTTCCATATCAGACTCCGTCGTTGTTGATCGGAGTCTGATTCTGAAGCGCTACCTGCTGCGGAACCCGTCGTACCCGTTTCCACGTGCCGGATCGTTTGTTAGCATCACGCCCTATCGGCGTGCCGACTGAAGCATCTGCGGGATACTTATCTGACTGAGGCGTGATGGGATTCTCGAACCGCATGTTCTTGCTGGGTCAGAATGATGACTTGTATCGACTGCCGAACGCAAGATTCGACAAGATGCTCCGGGATCCGAGCAGTCACGCTATCCCGCGCTTCGCCGGCGCTCGGCTGCGGATGGTTGATATGGTGGTTGAGATTCTTGATCGTCATCCGATTCGCGTTGTCTGGACCACTTTTGGCATTCTCGCATTCGACCAGGAAGGGTGCTTTGAGCTGAACGCATTCGATGTTCATCAACGAGCGCGTGCGGAACTGGCATTGGCGCCGATATTCCCGAAGCCTGACGGCAAGACGACTGTGGTCGATGCAGCAACGCGTTTCGTTGCCCAGGGTGGACTCTGGACGCCATCTCGCGCGTTGGCGCGTCGTCTCGACGAGGCCGCACTGGGGCGAGGGGACTATGTGCGACTGTAGGCGTTTGGCTGTCGGCATGCGAATTGGTTGAGCGAATCCAATGCAGGAATCTCCTGAACAAGCGATTGAACGTTACCTTCGTAGCGGTGATTACGATGCGGATTTTCGTGTGTGGCCTGGAGACAACTATATTGCCAACGCCCAGTACGGAAATGTCTCGCTGCGCAAAGCGCTGATCTCCGCGGTCCGGCGCCGAACCAAGAAGGTCAAACAACCCGATGCACTGGCCGAAAAGGATGTCGTTGCGTTTACGCATGAGAAGGTAGCTCCGCTGGTGAAGGGTCTGTTCCCACGCCACGAACGGGACGCCATCCACGACGGGCTCGCACACTCGGTCGTCGTTCTATCGCCGGCGACGATCGATGGGTTGCTTGAACAGACGCCGTGGCTTAGCACCGCCTGGGATCTGGCGAACCTGTATCTTGCCGGCGTCGACGCGGAACTCCTTGCCGAAGATGCTCCCAACCTTGTTGGCCTTAGCGAGGAGACGACCTGCTACCTGCCGGCAAATTACTTCGACGCGACGGGCCGCTTCGACGACTTTCTGGTCCACGAGGTGGCCCACATCTTTCACAACTGCAAACGTCAAACCTTCGGGTTGCGCGAAACCCGGCAGCGAGAGTGGTTGCTGGAGATAGACTTTTCCAAGCGCGAGACCTTCGCTTATGCCTGCGAGACCTATAGCCGCATTCACGAGCTCGGCAGAGGACTGCGGGCACGGCAATCACTTCTGGCGGAATATGCGCAGGGGCCGATGCCGGCGGACGATAGGGTTGAGGCGGGCGAGTACCTTGATATCCTGCGCGAGGCCGTTGTCGCTCGCAACGGATGGAAGCGGATCCTGGAGCGGTGTTCACCGCCACGTCAGGCTCGTCGTGGTGGAGTTGCATTGGCGTGATGCGTGCTGCAAGTTGCCTGACGCTCACCGTGAGCGCCACCAAAGTCGGCTTAAGGGAAACGAGCCGAACCCTCGCTTTCGGCCATAAGCGGAAGTAGCCACCCGCCAATTTGGCTTTCAGTTACCTGTCGTTGGCGAATGCATCCTACGCTCCAAATCCGGCCCTTGGGTTTCTGGCCTTTATGTCAGCTCCGCTCCGGCACCTGCCGTTCACAATACAGTGCGCATATTCCTATGCTTCAACCAACCGCTTTCCATTGCGAAGCACGCCTTAATCAAAATCAGTCAGGAACAACCTGCATGGATGTAGGTAATCATCCTGATTGTTTGGCAGTGTCTCCCGGTTTATTTTGGCGATGGTGGTGAACTATCTTTTGCCAACATATCCCCAGCGGGAGGAGGAAGCGATTCATGAGCAATGCCGTAATGATTCACCCGTCGATCGATGCCGGGATAAAGCCCGCCGCGCCTGGTTTTGCAGGAGGCAAGCTGTATTGCAGATGCCCTGACAACAAGGTCGAGGTGACCATCGGTGCGCAGACCGCGCACAATCATGCCTGCGGTTGCAGCAAGTGCTGGAAGCCAAACGGAGCCCTGTTCTCGCAGGTCGCCGTGGTCTCGCGCGACAAGCTGTCGGTCACTGCCCACGGCGAGAAACTGAAGATCGTCGATAGCGGCGCGGCCATTCAGCGTCATGCCTGCACCGGCTGCGGGGTGCATATGTTCGGTCGGATCGAGAACAAGGCTCATCCGTTCTATGGCCTCGACTTCGTGCATACCGAACTCTCGGATAGCCAGGGCTGGTCACCGCCGGAATTCGCGGCGTTTGTTTCATCGATCATCGAAACGGGCACCGATCCCGCTCAAATGCCCGCCATCCGGGCGCGGCTGAAGCAACTCGGACTGGAACCGTATGACTGCCTGTCGCCGGCCCTGATGGATGCAATTTCGACACACGTCGCCAAAAGCAAAAAGGCGTAGGGTCGCCTTTCATCCCGACTATCGACGGCCAGCCGCGCGTTTCGCGTGGCTGGCCGATTTTTTTCCGGACGCTACGACAGCAGGGCAGCCTCGCGCGAACGAAGAGGCGCGGCGAGATTCCGCGCATGAAAGCGCAGATGGTCCTCGATGAAGCTGGCGATGAAGAAATAGCTGTGATCGTAACCCTCGCGCAGGCGCAGATCGAGCGCCACGCCGGCACGTTCGCACGCCTCGCGCAACAGTTCCGGCTTGAGCTGGGTTTCAAGAAACTGATCCTTCGTGCCCTGGTCGACCAGCAGCGGCGGCCCTTTCCAGCCACGCTCTTCGATCAGCGCGGTAGTGTCATATTTCCGCCAGGCGTCACGATCCGGACCGAGATATCCGCTCAGCGCTTTCTCGCCCCAGGGACAGCACATTGGCGAAGAGATAGGCGCAAATGCCGACACGGATTTATAGGCCTTGGGGTTTTTCAAAGCCACGACAAGTGCCCCGTGGCCGCCCATCGAATGGCCAAAGATGCCGGCGCGAGAGGGATCGACCGGAAAGTTGGCGGCGATCAGCCACGGCAATTCCTGAGCGACATAGGAGTACATGCGATAGTTTTGCGCCCAGGGTGCCTCGGTCGCGTCGACATAGAATCCGGCGCCACTGCCGAAGTCGTAACTGTCCGCCTCGCCCGGTAGGCTGAGGCCGCGCGGGCTGGTGTCCGGGGTGACGATGGCCATGCCGAGTTCCGCGGCGATGCGCTGCGCCCCCGCCTTGATGATGAAATTTTCCTCGGTGCAGGTCAGCCCGGAAAGCCAGTAGAGCACCGGTACCGGAGTAGATCCGCCGTTTGCCTGGGGCGGCATGAAGACGCCAAAGCGCATGGTGCAGCTGGTCTCGGGCGAGACGTGGCTATACACCCCCTGCACGCCGCCGAAGCATTTGTTCTGCGTAATGGTGCTTATCGCCATATTCTGGGCTTCAGAAGGTGACCACGGAGCGTATCGACTTGCCCTCGTGCATCAGGTCGAAGGCCTCGTTGATCTTCTCCAGCGGCATGACATGGGTGATCAGGTCATCAATGTTGATCTTGCCGTCCATGTACCAGTCGACGATCTTCGGCACGTCGGTGCGACCGCGCGCGCCACCGAATGCCGAGCCTTTCCAGACACGGCCGGTGACGAGTTGGAAGGGTCGCGTGGCGATTTCCTGGCCGGCTCCGGCCACGCCGATGATGGTGCTGACGCCCCAGCCCTTGTGACAGCATTCCAGCGCCTGACGCATCAGCTTGACGTTGCCGACGCACTCGAAAGTGTAGTCGGCACCGCCCTTGGTCAGGTTGACCAGGTAAGCCACCAAATCGCCCTCGACTTCCTTCGGGTTGACGAAATGGGTCATGCCGAATTTCTCCGCCAGGGCTTTGCGCGAGGGATTGATGTCGACCCCGATGATCATCTCGGCGCCGACCATGCGCGCGCCCTGGATCACGTTGAGGCCGATACCGCCAAGACCGAACACCACCACTCGCGAGCCCGCCTGCACCTTGGCGGAATAGATTACCGCACCGATGCCGGTGGTGACCCCGCAGCCGATGTAGCAAACCTTGTCGAAAGGGGCGTCCTCGCGAATCTTCGCCACCGAGATTTCCGGCATCACGGAATAATTGGCGAACGTCGACGTGCCCATGTAGTGGAATATCGGCTTGCCGCCGATGCTGAAGCGGCTGGTTCCGTCGGGCATCAATCCCTGGCCCTGGGTAGAGCGAATCGCCTGGCACAAATTGGTTTTCTGCGACAGGCAGTATTCGCACTGCCGGCATTCCGGCGTGTACAGCGGGATCACGTGGTCGCCGGGCTTGACGCTGGTGACGCCGGCGCCCACTTCGACGACGATTCCCGCGCCCTCGTGGCCAAGAATCGCGGGAAACAAGCCTTCCGGGTCGTCGCCGGACAAGGTGAAGGCATCGGTGTGGCAGATGCCGGTAGCCTTGATCTCGACCAGCACTTCGCCGGCACGCGGGCCGTCTAGCTGCACCGTTTCTATTGTCAGGGGGGCTCCGGCCTTGTAGGCCACGGCTGCGCGTACGTCCATGTGTTACTCCTGTATTTTTGGGTATGTCATTGCCGGTGTCCTCCCGGCCATTGTGCAAGCACGGGACGAATTTACCCAGTCTCGTACCGCACGGAAATCGGGATCATTCCAGAGCACCCTAGGGGTTATCCCTTAAGCGGTGCAGCACGCTGCAGGGCTGTGGCAGGGGGGCAGCGCAGTTCGTCGGGTTGTCCGCGTCATCGCGCAGGATCGGTCGGGTGGCGTTCATTACCACCAACAGGCTGCTCGCTGCCATCGCCAGCGCGGCAAACAACGGATTCAGGAATCCCGTCATCGCCAGTGGAATCGCAATCGCGTTGTACGCCAGAGCCCAGCCGAGGTTTTGCCGGATGCGGCGCCGGGTGGTGCCGATCAGCTCGAAGGCGTCGAAAACGCTCTCCAGCCGGTTGCCGGGTATGACAATGTCAGCCGCCTCCGCCGCCAGCGACGTGGGAGAGCCGAAAGCAATGCCGAGATCAGCTTCGGCCAGCGCCGGCGCGTCATTACTGCCGTCGCCGATCATGGCCACCGTGCCCCTGGCCTTCAGTCGCCGGATCACCGCCGCCTTGGCTTCGGGTGGAACGCCGGCATGGACTTCATCGACGTGTGCCTGGTAGCCGTTCGGATGCTCCGCACCCGTCAGCAGCACTACCCGGCTGGTATCGCGCAGTCGCTCGACAAACTGCTCCCATTCGGGGCGGGACTCGTCGCGAGTGACGATGGCGCCCTGCGCGCAGCCATCCCAACCGACATAGGAAATCACGCTTTCGCCATGTGCGCCGCTCGCGACCTGCGCCACCAGCGACTCCGGGATAAGCCATCCCAGCGTTGCAAACAGCGTCTTGCTGCCGACCGCCACGCGCCGTCCGCCGACGCTGGCCAGCGCTCCTCTTCCCGGATGAATCTCGATATCGCTGGCGGTCTTCTGCGTATCCAGCCGCGCGATCGCCCTGGCCACCGGATGCGATGACGACCGCTCGACCGCCGCCGCGCGGGCGCCGACTTCGGGCGGACCGATCACCTCGACCACGGCCATGTGGCCGGTAGACAGCGTGCCCGTCTTGTCGATCGCGACGATGTCGATGCGCGGCGCCTTCTCGAAAAGATCGGCACTTGTGATGATGATGCCCCGTCGCAGCGCCGAACTGATGGCGGCGGCAGTCGTCAAGGGGATTGCCAGTCCGAAGGTGCAGGGGCAGGTGACGATCAGGGTTGCCAGGCTCGCTAGCAGCGCCCTGTCGACAGGCGCGCCACCGATCATGAAGCTGAGCCCGACGAGAACAGCCAGAACGAGAACCAAGGGAACAAAAATTCGCGAGATGCGATCGACCCGTCCCTGGATGCCGGCAGTGGAACTCTGTGTGTTCCACAGAACTTGCGCCAGGTTCGCCATCCGGCTCTCGATGTGCGGGCCAGTTTCGATTTCCAGCTTGCCTTCGAGGAGTACGCTGCCGCCAAGCACTTTCTGCCCCGAACCGCGCGACACCGGGTACGGTTCCCCGGTCATGAGCGACTCATCGACCGCTCCATTCCCGTCGACGACGGTGCCGTCGACGGGAATGGATTCCCCCTCACGGATGAATACACGTTCGTTCGACCCGAGCTGATCGATCGCGCACACCAGATACTTTCCCTCTCTCAACACGCATGCCTGCGGCGACCAGGCCTGCATGATGCTGTTCAACTCGCGCGTGGCGCGTACCCGCGCGCCGCGCTCAAGGAAGCGGCCGACCGTCACCACCGCGACGAGCGTGCCCACCACCTCGAAATACAAGTCGAGCGGATCGAGAAACAGCTGCATGACGCTATAGCCGTAGGTCGAGAGGATCGACAAGGCAAGCAGGCTGTCCATGTTCAGTATGCGAGCTCGAATACCGGTCGATGCTCCGCGCAGTATCGGCAAGCCGACATAGAAAACCAGGATCGAAGTCAAAACGAACAAGGCGATCGGCGTCAAAACGAAGGCCACCCAGCGGATCGCTTCGAAATCGGCAGCAACCGCGAAGCCGCCATGAATCGGGTACACGAACAGCACGGTCAGCATCATCACGGCCGACGCCAGGCAAGCCCCGGCCAGTACCCGCAGCAGATCCTGTCGCTCGTCGTATTCCGGCGCCATCTCACCACGCAGCCTGGCGCGATAGCCTGACTGGCTCAGGATCGCCGCCAATTCCTGCTCGCCAACCAGATTGGGGTCGTAGACGATTTTTGCCGTCGACGTGGCGTAGCTGGATACGGCCGCCAGAACGCCGCGGGTCTTCAGCGCGATTTTCTCGATGAGGAATTCGCAAGAGGCGCAGTGCATCCCGTCGATCCACAGGTAGGCCTCTTTACCTTGCGGCGGAGGTACCATCTGGTGGGCCACCTCCCCGTCGGCGGCAAAGATATCATCGCCAAAGCAGCGATACACCTCGCGGCAGCCGTAGCAACAAAAGTCATGTCCATCATCCCGCAGCGACGGCGTGGGCGTGGGCAGGCCACATAGCTTGCAGTTCATCGGGATCCTCATGCCATCCGTACATGCGCCAACGCGTTTGCATTGTCGCTAACCCGGATCATAGGCTTGCCTGAAATACAGAGGGGTGCCCACATACCGCGGACACCCCTCCTTGGGCACGCTGTCGGCGGATTACGCTGCCGCTACCTGCCGACCGACGGGCGAGCTGATGTCGCGAGATTTCATGAGACTGTAGGCATAGACAATGAAGGATGCGGCGATGATCAGGCCGAAAATCACCAGCAGGTTTCCGTAAAGCATCCACCCCTCTTGGTTCCACGCCGCATAGCGCCGCGGCATCCCGGCCGATCCGCCCGCCAGCATCACCAATGCCGCACCAATTCCGCCGATCGAGGCGAGACGTACGAACCATGCGCCGAGCACAGGATCAAGCTTGCGCCCAGTCATCACCGGATAGTGATGGTAGAACACGCCCATCCACATGAGAGACATCGAAAAGATTACGGTCATGAAATGGCCGCTTTGCCACATGGTGCCATGCAACACGTAAGCCCAAGCCACATTCGACGTAATGATCGCACTGGCACCGTCAAGAATGTAGAGCGTCCAGCCCATCAGAACGGCGATGATGCCGGGTTCGGCCCGCAATCCATGCTGCCAGATCGTTGCAAAGACGGAGAAAATGGTGATCGCCGCACCGATGCCCGTGCCCCAGCTCATGATGTTTCCCCAGTAGGAGAGCATTGCCGGCTGGCTGGGATACATCGTGATGAAGTGGTGCAGAAAGGATGTGATCGACGTCAGCAACAGCACCCATAGCGCGAGGTTGGCAAGTTTGTCGCTAAACAGCTTGCGAGTGCCGTCGGCCAGGTACAGGGGCAGGGTTGCATACATAGCGCTGGTTATCATCAGCGCCATCGCTTCCATCATGTTATGGGCGAAGATGTAGAAGGCGTACTGAAATACCACTGGCTCCAGAGCCCACGCCACCATGGACGCCGGAACGATGCCGTACAGCACCCCCATGACGATGGTGCCGACGACCACCAGCGGCGCTCCCGCGATCAGCAGCGTGAGCGACGCGAGGATCATTCCCAGCATGCCGGGATCGTTAAGCGTACGCTCCGAAAGCACAAGATCCTCCCGTTTCTTGCCAAAGAACATCATTTTGATGACCAGAATCGGGTACGCCAAAATCATCGACGCCAAGACGAGATAAATACCGGTGAAGCCGAGCACCACTGAACTCATGCTCCACACGCCCATCTTCGCGCCCACTAGAGGCAGTGGATAAAAGACCACGGCACTGACGCTCAGACCCATCAGAACCGCCACCGTCAACAAGGCGGCTCCCAGATTCATGGTAATGAACGTGAGGGCAGGCAGCCATCCTGTGACGGGTTTGCCGACGCAACCTCCCGAGCGGTGCAGGCCGACTCCAACCATGAGCTGGAAACCAAAGGGAAATGAGAGTGCTGCACCATGCAGGGTAAGCGTCATGTAGAACCAACTCGTGTCGAGAGCAAAGAGCTGCGTGGCCGGCATAACAAGGCCGAGCAGGCCGGCGACAGCAAGCCAGACGAACGAGGCCATGATCATCAGCGCCGGCCAGGCGTTGATCTCCTCCAGTCCGGTGCTCTTGTCGACACTAAACATCTTGCCGAAGATCGGCGTGTTTTGAACGATTGTGCTGGCGATACTCATGATCAGTTCTCCTCCGTGTCCGCTCGGCTTAGTTGCTTTTGACGACAGTCAGTTCATCCGCCATTGCATGGTGCGCGATGCCGCAGTATTCGAGGCAACGCACCTTGTAGGTGCCGGGATCCTTGAACGTATGAATGACCGTGGTGGACTTGGTGAGGCCGGGCATCATCAACATGGTGAACAGCAACCTGCCATCCGGGTGATACACCGCGAAACCGTGCTGGGTGTCAAGGGCTTTGCCGGAGAAGCGAACCGGCTTTCCGGCTTCGATCTGACGGTTCGAAATGTCGTAGGCCCACGACGTTGCCGTCAGACTGATTTCCTGAAGAGGCTCACCGCTGGTAGAGGCATTTGCGGCGGCAATCAGGGGCATGAATTTCAGGCTGGCAAGGTTCACACCGACAAAGATGACGAATGCCGCGCTCAGCCAATATCCCTCAAGCCGTGACAGCTTGCTGCGCGGAGTGGGACTCGGACCGCTGTCAACAACGCTCTTTCGATAAATGACGTAGTAGAACATCAGGCCAAACGGGACGACCATGACCAGCATCATCCAGAACGCGCCCCAGCCGGTAAACAGAAAATCCAACATATCGTCTCCTCCAGTGATCGATCGGTACGGCCGGACCAGCCTGCCGCGCGAAGCTCCTAGGGCGCAGCCGTCGTCCGCCCGGAACCCACTTACTTGTTATGGCCGAACGATAGGCCGGTCGGTTTGGCTTGGCAATTAGGATGTCTACTTAGTGGTACTGAGGTTGTTCCCGATTGATCGGCGGACCCCTGGGAAGCAGACTGTCTCCACTCATCGCTCATGTTATGTCCTTGGAGGAGATGCAATGATTGACACCATTTTTGTCAGTACCGGCACGGGCGAACGGATGCAGCGCTACTTGCGTCTGACCAAACCGCGCGTGATATCGCTCATCGTGTTCTGTGCCGTGATCGGCATGTTCCTCGCCACGCCCGGCGCGGTGCCGATGCAGATACTTGTGTTCGCTACGGTCGGTATCGCATTGGTGGCGGGAGCGGCGGCGGCAGTGAACTGCCTGATCGAACAGAAAATCGACGCCATCATGGCGCGCACCCGGGGACGCCCGCTGCCGCGCGGCGAAGTGAACGCTACCGAGACCTTCATCCTCTCAGCCGTGATCGGCGGCGCCGGCCTGGCCTTACTGCATTCCTTCGTGAATCCGCTGACCATGTGGCTGACGCTGGCGACTTTCATCGGCTATGCCGTGATCTATACAGTGATTCTGAAGCCGCTCACACCGCAGAACATCGTCATCGGCGGCGCCTCGGGAGCGATGCCTCCGGTGCTGGGCTGGGCCGCGGTGACGGGGCAAATGCCGGAACAGGCCTGGCTGTTGTTCCTCATCATCTTCGTCTGGACGCCACCGCATTTCTGGTCGCTGGCACTCTATCGCGCCGACGAGTACGCAGCCGCCAATCTGCCGATGCTGCCGGTGGTGCATGGGCGCGAATACACTCAGCGTAGTATCTTCGCCTATACGCTCGGCCTCGCGGTGGTGACGCTGATGCCCTTCTTCATCGGCATGAGCAGCTGGTTCTATCTGGCCGCGGCCGTGGTGCTGAACGCGATGTTTATCACCCACGCCTGGCAGATCTGGCGCAACTACAGCGACCGCACGGCACAAAGGACCTTCCGCTTTTCGATTCTGTACCTGTCGTTACTGTTCGCGGCGCTGCTGGTCGATCACTATCTGCCCTGGTGAAAACGACAGTCTGACCGGCAAAGCAATGCGCCCGGTCAGACTATGCCATATGATTCTGCATCGCCATTTTCACCAGATCGGAAATCGAACGCGCATGCATTTTGTCCATGACCTTTGCGCGATGGACTTCAACGGTTTTCGCGCTCAGCCCGAGCGAGTTGGCGATGGCCTTGTTGGACATACCTTCCACCACCAAGTCCAGCACCTCGCGTTCGCGCGGCGTCAGGCTGACGAACAGGGCGCGTAGCTGCGCACGCTGCGCATCTTTTCCCCGCTGATCGGCGTCGCGGGCGATGGCTTTCTGAATACGGTCGAGCAGATCCTGGTCGTTAAACGGCTTTTCGACGAAATCGAAGGCTCCAGCCTGGATGGCCCGCACCGCCATTTGAACGTCGCCGTGCCCGGTGATGAAGATGATCGGCACATGGATCCGCTGTGCCGCCAGGCGTTCCTGCAAATCGAGGCCGCTCATGCCCGGCATGCGCACGTCGAGTACCAGGCAGCCCGAATTTGTCGCGTCGTAGCCGTCGAGAAAGGCCTGGGCCGAAGGGAATGTTTCTACCTTGAGACGAACGGATTCGATCAGCCAGCGCAAACTGCGCGCGACCGCCTGATCATCGTCAACTATGAAGACTGTCGGCTCGCTCATGTCTGCTTGTTTGCTGCCCGCTAATCTTCAGGGTAAAGCGCAGGATCGTACCCCCACTCGACCCGGATTCTGCCCGCACCCGGCCACCGTGCGATTCCACGATGGACCGGCTGATGGACAGGCCCATGCCCACACCTTCCGGCTTGGTCGTGAAGAACTGGTCAAACACCTGATCGATGACGGATCCGTCGATGCCCGGACCAGAGTCGCCGATCTCGATCTCGACTTCATCGATGCCAAACATTCGGGTGCGAATCGTCACCTCGCGTTGCGGCGAGTTGGCCTCCGCCATAGCCTCGACCGCATTGCGCACCAAGTTGCAGATGACCTGCTCGATCATGATGGAGTCCACCAGCACTTTCGGCAAGTCGTTGCCGAGATGGAGTCGCACAATTGTTCGATGCTGACGGGCCTCAAGCTCGGTGAACTTGACCACAGCGCGCACGATCTGATTTACATCGACGGGCTTGAGCTGCAGCTCGCTTTTCCGCACGAAGTCGCGTACATGGCGAAGAATTTCGCCAGCGCGCTCCGCTTCGTAGCAAACTTCTTCGAGAGGTTCCAGCAGTTCTTCGGACCTCAAGCCACCTGAGCGCAGCCGCCGGATGCAGCCGCGGGCGAAATTTGCGATCGCCGAAAGCGGCTGATTCAGCTCGTGGGCTATGCCGGTCGCCATCTCGCCCATGGTGGACAGGCGTGCCACACGCGCCAGTTCCGTCTGATGCCGGCGCGCCTGTTCTTCCGCCTGCTTGTGTTCGGTCATATCGCGTGTAATCCCGAGAAGCGCATAGATTTTGCCTCGGGCATCTCGCAGGGGCGCGGCATGGGTCTCCATCCAGGCAATCCGGTTTTTGAGAGTGATCGCACGGAATTCGTAAACTACCGCCTCACCCAAAAATACGCGCCTCATGTTCTCGCGGTAGATATCGACATACTCGGGAGCGACGATCGAGTAAATCTTTCTGCCGATAATGTCGGCAGGCTGGTTGGCATCGACGAGTCTGAGGCCTGCCGGATTGATCTCCAGAACGGTTCCGTCCTCGGCCTGCAATTTGACGCACTCGGGTTCGGACTCGATGATGGTGCGCAGGCGATATTCATTTTCCTTGAGGCGGTCGAGAACGCTCTCGTGGTTCGATTCCTTATCGAACAATTTCTGCTCCGCCTCGCGCAGACGAGCCATTGCCACGGCCAGACCAATGATGGTGCCCGCCAAAGTACCGCCGAGAACTACAAACGCAAGCCACATCAAGTCGCTTCCGGAGATCATTTCGCGCGCATCACTCCATCCATTGTGCATTGCAACTTTAGCAGGGAAAGTTGCAAGGTCAATCGGTAACAGTCTGCGGGTACATAGGTAATCACCCTAATTGTCAGCATCGATGGTTCGGCTAAATTCCACGGACAAATTGGACCCATGCATGGAAAAACCCGACGCACCTTCCTGCGCGCGCAACCGGGAGCCGATCCTGGCGGTGCTGCGCGAACATTTCGCGGATCGTCGCAGTGTGTTCGAAATCGGCAGCGGCACGGGTCAGCACGCGATTTTCTTTGCCGCCGCACTGCCCTATTTGACCTGGCAGACCTCGGAGCGCTCGGAGAATCTGGCCGGGATTCAGGCATGGCTGGACGAGGCGGGTCTGCCCAACACACCGGCTCCGCTCCTGCTCGATGTCAACCAGGTCTGGCCGACCGGGCATTTTGATGCAATCTTTGGCGCCAATATCCTGCATATCATGCGCTGGGAGGAGGTCGAGCGCATGTTTGCCCACCTGCCCGAAGTCATGGCTGCCGACGCCAAGCTAATTGTTTACGGAGCGTTCAATTACGGCGGCCGGTTCATCAGCGAAAGCAACGCCGCCTTTGACGCATCGCTAAAGCGAAGATGCTCACACCAAGGCATACGTGATTTCGAGGCGGTAAACGCCCTGGCGGCTCGTGCTGGACTGAGACTAATCGAAGACCGCCCCATGCTGTCATACAATCGCTGCCTGGTCTGGCGTCGATAGATCCCTGATTGAGTGCATAGCGACAGCTCAGATCGATTTGTCGCGCGAAGCTGATGAAGGTCCGGTCCACTCACTTTGCTGCCGCTCAGTTCGACAGTTCTGATTCCCGATTGCTGACATCCGCGAATGAGTACTCTGGGTCGAATTCCGCCCCGGTGAAAGTGAAAACCTGCCGTTCGGCACGGATTTTCTAGCCAGCGTCAGGTAACCGATACATTGCCGCATTCTTGGTCCGGGATACTTCCCGGATGATGGTCACGTCCCGGCCTTCGGCAAACGTGCTCTTTCACGTTCCAGAGACCTGCTCATCATCGTAGGCGATCATAATTTCTGCTATTACGTGCCGGGCGACAACCCGTTTCGGGCAGTGAACCCAATCTAAAGGTAGGGTGCTATTTTGCGTCGGTCACCATTGTGTTGGACGAATGCATGACCCGAAAATTTCAGTATTCGGTATTTCCGGATGACAGCGTCTTCGCTGCCCGCTGCCTGAATATCGAGATCGCCAGTGACGGGGCGAGCGAAGCTGCGGCGGTCGCCAACTTGCACGAGGCGCTGGAATTCGATCCTGGATCGTCAGAATTCATCCTGAATAGCGTAACTACGGCAGACACCTGACACGCGGCACTTCCGCCCAGCGCGTCGTCCATCGGGGCGACATCCGCTTCCGTTTCATCCCCCACGCCCTGGTGATCCCTTCGGCTGCCGAGCGCAGCGTTCCGCGTCCCCAGATGCCATTGATGCGATCCATTACCGTCATCAGGGCATCGCTGTTCCTGGCGACGTAGAACATGTCCTGCTGGCGAATTTCCGCCGGCAGCAGGTTCATCAGCATCACCCCCGCCTTCTGATACTCGTAGCCGGCCCGGTAGATGCGCCTGAGGCCCCAGCGGGCGGCTCGCGTCAGGAGCAAGGTATCGTCGCTGGGTGTCGGCAGCGGAATCGTCACCGCCTGTGCGTACTGGGGAAGGTCCTGGCGAAACGGACTGGTGCGGATGAACACCTGCACCCGGCCGGCGATCGAGCCCTGCTGGCGCAACTTGGCGGCCGCGATGGCCACATAGCTCGCCACCGCTTCTTCCAGCGAAGCCAGATCGGACACGTACTGGCCGAAGGATCGGGAGGAGAGGATCTGCTGCTTGGCCGACGTCGCATCCTCCAGATCGACGCAGGAGTCTCCATTGAGTTCCGCAATGATCCGTTCCATCGTCACCGAGAATTCGCGCCGCAGTACCTTGGGGTCGGCCCGGCGTAATGCCTCGACAGTACCGATCCCCCGTGCCGTTAACTGCTGGGTCAGTTGGGGACCGACACCCCAGATCTCGCCGACCGCTATTTGGGAAAACAGGCTTGACCGGTCACCCGCCGACATCCGCCCGAAATCGCACACTCCATCCGTCCCGGCCAACCCCTTCTTGGCCACGTGGTTGGCCAGCTTGGCCAGGGTCTTGGTGGCGCCATAGCCCACGCATACGGGAATGCCGGTCCACTGTCCGACGCGGCGGCGGATTTGCTGTCCGTACTCGGCGAGATCGTGACGACCGAAGCCGTCCATCCCCAGGAAGCACTCGTCAATGCTGTAGATCTCCTGGTTGGGGGAGAACTGGGCCAGCACCGCCATCATGCGGCGGCTGATGTCGGCGTACAGGGCGTAGTTGGACGAGAGTGCGACGATGCCGTGCTTCCGGGCGAGATCCCGCATCTGGAACCAGGGCGCCCCCATCCGGACGCCGAGAGCCTTGGCTTCGTTGCTGCGGGAGACCGCACAGCCGTCGTTGTTCGACAGGACCACGACCGGCCGCTGCTCCAGCGTGGGATCAAATATCCGTTCGCAAGACACGTAGAAGTTGTTGCCGTCGACCAGGGCGACGCTCATACACGGTGGATCGCCCAGCGCACCACTCCCCAGACCGCCAGTTCCTGTTCGTCCGATACCAGGATGTCCCCCTTGCCCGAGCCATGGGAGCGCAGCAGGACCCCGTCCGGAATCCGGCACACCTGCTTTACCGTGAAGGCACCGTCGATCACCGCGATGACGACCTGGCGGTCGGCCGGGGGATGGGCGCGATCCACCACCAGGAGGTCGCCATCGTGAATCCCGAACCCGGTCATCGAGTGACCGGTGACGCGCACAAAGAATGTCGCCTCCTCGTGCTCGATCAGGTGCTCGTCGAGGCTGAGGCTTTCTTCCGTGAAATCGGTGGCCGGCGATGGAAATCCTGCCGGAACGGGTGCCGACAACAGGGGATAGCGGGGCAGGTTTCGGTGTCGGAAAGACATACTGGACATATGACCAGTATGCGGCAGCGGCGGCAGCTCGTCAAGCCGAGGGCGAATCCTCTCCTGGGAACAGGCTCGGTGGCGAGGCCGGTTTGACTCGGGATGCCGGCCGAGGGTCGGCAACGGCGCGGAACCGGCCGGGAGCGAACTGTTGCAGGAAGCCACGGACCTGGTCTTCCCGATCGGAAGTGAGCCACGCCAGCCATGCATCGTCGTCAAGCACGACGACACTTCGTTTCTCGTCGCCGGGCTTGTGGAAGCGGTGCATCAGGGGATGTTCGTCGGCGTTGATGGTCAGCATCGTGAAGGACCAGGTTGTCTCCTCGTCTTTACCGCCTCTCGATTCCCACAGGCCGGCCAGGCCAAACGGCTTGCCATCCTCGCGCTCGATACGCCAGCGGACGGCCTTGCCGGATTCGTAGTTCGGCTCGAAGAACGCCTGGACCGGGATCACGCAGAATTGGCAATGGCGCCAGGCATTGCGAAAGCTGGACTTCTCGGCCACGGTTTCCGACCTGGCGTTATAGGTCATCTTGGCAAGTTTGGGGTCAGCCCAATGGGGCAACAGACCGAAGGTGCCGGGCAGTCATGCGTCGGGCTTGATATTGGCGAGGACGGGGCCAATGGATCCCGGATAGCAATCGCTGAAGTCGAAGACCGGTGGATCGATGTCGAATCGGGCCAGAGCTTCAGATTTGGGCGGGCGGTAGTTGCTGCACATCGAGATATCTTATCCTTCAGGGATTGGAATTCCGGGCCAGCCAGGAACAGCACCCACCGCAATCGGAGCAAGGAACACCATGGCGACGAAGAAGATCAACTTCTGCAAACTCGCGGACCTGCGCATTCGGCTGGGTCTGACCCAGGCTGAATTTTGGAACCGCTACGGAGTGAAGCAGTCAGCCGCCTCGCGCTATGAACGGGACGATGACCCGGTGCACGTACCGCATGGCGTAGCCATGCTGATCTGGCTGCATCAAATAGGCGAATTGACAGAGGAACAGCTTGACCGAGCTGTGGCTGCGACGAAGTCGGTCGTCAGAACTCGACCGGACCTGACCGGGGCAATGCTGAAGCCCAGGTCGACGCGATCGGACAAGGGAAAACCGGCAAAGCGTAGAGGGATTCGACGGGATTGAGCGTCTAGGATTCGGCGTGTTCGCGTTCGAAGTGCTTGATTTCGTCCGATACGGCCCTGAATGCGCCGACGAGCGGTGCGAAGTAGAGCCGCAAACTGCGTACAAAAATCCTCTCAATGTCAATCATGGTTGATCATACCTATCCGAGGCTCAATGCTGGTCGCGAGCAGGGTGAGGAAGCATAGCACTCCAAGGTTTCAATGGGTCCGGGCATCGGACTTGGAAGCGCGATTGAGATAGCTACGAGACTTCTTGATCAGCGTTTGGCGTGCAGTCTGGTCAATTCGACGCGCGCATCAAGACGTATAGCCCGCGGGCCAGATGACTGCTATTTTGCTCCGTCGTCGCAGGTCAATCCGCAGCGAGCAATCACCACTTAAGCATTCCTATTGGGTCTACTCTCGGCCAACCGGATCAAAAGCCATCACCTCGCCACCGTGACGCTTAGGATCAAAGGAAGCCAGCATCGCGTCCGTCAGCGGAGTGCGCAGTTGCCTCCGATGGTCCAGAACGCTATTCGACTTCGAAACCAAGGCATTTGCTTTCGAGAGGGCGCGGGAAGCCCTGCGCGTGCTGAAGAGCAGCTTGGCAATGGTGGGCAACAGTTGTTTCTTGGCCTCCTTCATATTGACAATTATAGTCAGTCAAACTGTGCACGATTTGTACAAGATCAAATGAGCTCAGTTCGTTCAACATTAACGCCCGAACGTCTGGCTCAGATTGAAAATCGCACTCTTTTCTCGATGTTCCCGCCGACTGCGATCCACCCCAATCGATTGGCCTTGGCGTCATCAAGCGCGTGATGCCGACGCAGCCCTTTGGCAAAGGCCTCTTCGACAGCCAAATTGAAGACTGGATCTTGTGCCAGGATCAGCGGCCTTCGGTCAAGGTTCGCAGGCCATATCTTGTTGCTGTAGAAAATTGCCTGAATCATCGGCCAGTCGTACTGCAAACTGTCGGTGGCCATTTGTACCGGCTCGTCGAATCCCGCCAACCAGCTCCCGAGCCGCTGCGTCAGCTCGATCGGCGCTATTTTTTCGCCATTGTCCAGTAGAGGCAGAACGTTCTCGCGCACCCATGGCGTGACATTCGGCAAGTAGCCCTCGGGCTCCAGCTCGGCGTAGAAATCCCGCAAGCCATCTTCAGATACCAATCCAATCGAAATCAGGCGCGGGTAGCGCTGGTCGATACCCGTGAATTCGGTATCGAAAAACACGCGGAGGGAACCCGGAGTCTCGGAGTAACCTGGGTGCTCCAAATCATCAAAACTTGGGCGGCTCATCGACCAATTATCTCTAGAACGCTGTGGTCCGACAATCCCCGGTCAGGTCACTACCGGGCGCCCAACACGCTGATCTTCTTCCTGAAGACACTGTTATGCGTAGGTTGAATTCGCGTTGATCGCCGCCAATCAACCGTTGGCGTGCGTTTCGTCCCACAACTTCACATAATCGACGACTGTGCATAATCGGCCAAAGCGGGCAATTATTGAAGTGGCCTATTAAGTCCCCCTTCGGTCGAGATCGGTCGTTGGGAGCGGATAGAGAGGCAACGCGTACGACATGGCGTCAGCAACGACAAAGCAGGCTCCCTAGCTCTCTTTCTGGTCGTCCCATCTAGTCCACAGATCAATAAAGTGAAGTTTTAACCCTGGGAGCTCCACAGTGACTGAAATTGGTTCGGTATTGGATAGGACCATGCATTCTTCTTCGCGCAGAACCTCATGCATGCGTGAGATCACCTGCGAAACCGGCCCCACCTGACCGCGCACTCGCCTGAACTGCGCCCACGTTGCCAGTGACAAGTATGGATTCGTGACGGGGAAACCGTATCCATTCGTTCGAGCGACATGTCGCGAAACGACGAACAGATAAACGGCCGTGACGCGTTGCGGTCCGCTCAGTTTTAGTCGCAATGCCTGCGCGACCTCAACCGGAGATGTGACGGCAATCCACTCGACCACTCTCTCAGCCCACGTTTCAACCTCCTCGGACAGATTTCGAGCCTTGCTCCGAAGCTCCCGGATAGAGTTTGTCGCGTAATCCTGCCATTTGAGCTGTATAAGAGCCAGCTCACCATTGGTTCGGTCAAAGATGGCAGCGTCAACGTCAGTGAGTCGCTTCCCGTTCTTCCGAAGGATGATGCCGGTGTCCACGCATAGGTATCTCCTCCCGCCGAACACGCTATAAATCTCCTCACGGAACCATGCCTCCCGCAAGGATGAAGCGATATTCCTAGAAGCAGAATTGCGCCACTGGGCAATCGTATGAAATCCGACAAGTGGATTCCTTGACAGGGATGAAACCGGCCTCAGAACAAATCCATTTCCTAAATCAATCAGCATTGGCAGCAGCGGCGTAGACAGCTTTCCAATGGACTCAGCATCCTCAGCCGTGATTGTTCTCAAGCATGCGCTCGGATTGGCGACGAATGAGAAGGGGCGCTTTTCTGTTTGCTACCTTTACTACGACTGGCCGTGTCCTGAATCCGAGATCCACCATCTTGAGGTGGGTCGGTTTGGGAGCCGCATCGGAAGCGAGCTGAGGTTTCGCGCCATGACCTACCAGGATCTTTTCCGTCGACTGATGAGTAGCTGCAGTTCCGCCGACAAGAAATACCTTGAGTATCTTCGCGACAGATATTTCGGGGATGCTGCATGACTGGCTATCGAGTTGCGGCTACCAAGTGACCGCATTGAGAACCAGGCGATCATCTAAGAAATGCAATGATGAATTTATGACCGGCAATTCCAGTGGCAGCCCGCCGTCAGGATCATTCCTGAAAGAAACTTGAGGAGAAAATCATAATTGTCGCCGTCCTACCTGCGGGTGCAATGGTCGCCGGACAGTCTTGTCGCACATTCTCGGTCGAATTTGCGAACTCCAATGCTTTTAAAGTTTCATCTTTCAGAGCTGCATGGTTGCGTTGACAACGTGCAAGGGTGATTTTTTGCAGGACATTATTCACTCTGACTCTCTTCCAAGAACTCAAGCCGATCACGCGCCCCTGCAACAATCTCAGGGCGATTGTGTACAACGAGAGGGACCAACTTGCGACGTTTTGTCCCGGCCCTTTCGGCTAGGCAAACATCGACGTCAACCAGGGAGTGCGATGCTAGGGCATACCCTAGTAGCTGCATGGCCACACCATCCTTATCACCGCTAAGAAGAAACTCGGAGGAGGAGTCGTCTGTAAGTCGCTGCCACTCAGGATCATCATCCTTTCCCGCCAAGAGAAAACTTCCATCCCGCCCCCCTGGCGTCAGTTGGCAGCGCCGCAGTTTGAAGGTATTGATCGAGTGAAGTTCGGCAGGAACTTTACGACCACCACCTAGTTCCCGCTCCCCCAATGATGAGTAGGTGATTGTTTGGGCCGCCCCTCCAGCGCGAGCATAAGTTCTTCTTGAAACGAGCTCGTCTGGGCTTTTAGCAAATGCCGTTAACGCCTCCTCGAGAGTAATGCCGCGCTCCTCCGCCGTTCTTACCATGCTGTTTCCCGCGTCGACTGCGGCCATCGAAATCTTGGCGGTTGCTGTGGCAATTTGTCCGGCCTCTAAAAGTGCAGTAGCTTCAATTGAGGGAGCAGGATTTGCGATTTGTCGGGACTTGTCAGTGGAACCATTAGAATCGGTTTCCGAGCGGCTCTGTCCGGTACTGGCGACTCCTTCAGGAGAGAAGGCTGATGCAGTTTCGCTCTCGATGTTGGTTATCAGCGATCCTTGTGCGGTTCCTGCGACGACAAGCTTCAAGATCGTGTTCAACGAGAAATCGATGACAAGCTCGCAGTGGCTGCCATCCGGCTGTACTTTTCTGAGGTCCGACGCAGCCTGCCGCAATCGGTGTATCCCGGTTGAAAATTTCACGGGATGGCCGGGCCAGGCAATTGCAGTGGATCCAACGACACCGTACCGATTGGCCGCAAGACATTCCAAATCGAGATGTCTTTTCTTGATGTTGCTTTTTGGTTGTTTCCTCATCGTGTTACTCCTTGGTTCAAAAGCAGTAGTGAAAGAACGCAGACACCCACGGAAAACGAGACCTGGGGTGATGCCCGTGGACTACTTCGATATGTCCTATTTCTGGCAGGAATAAATCGGAGAATTGCTCGACTGCCGCGTGGAAAATGGCGGTCCGGGATGCCGCGGCATTTAGTGATGCCTGATGCGTTCAATCGATCGATCAAGTAGCTATCAACCGCGGAACTGATGCCATGTTTCAGCACAATCTCGGTGTCGATGCCATTGGCCTTCCAAACACCAATCCAAGGTTCCATTTCCAAGATATCCTCCGGATTCGAAAAGTTCCACACGTCACCAATGGAAGAGAGAGATGCAACGATGCGACTGAGCGCCATATAGGGTGGCGATACCGCATGCATTGCAATCACAAGGCCGGTGGAGGATATCGAGTCAGCGAAAATTCTCCGACTGACGTCCTTTCTCCCCCTCAAAGGCATGGGACGACGGCGATTGACCAGATTCATTCCGCTTTCTAGCTGACGTGCGAATGCCCCAGGTAGTCGAGAAGCCATGAGTGATTTCTGTTCTGATTCGCCGAGAAGTCGCAAGCCAACATAAAATGCCGTACTCGCCAAAGGCACCCCTGCGCTGCCGTTAGGACGCCAGGGAATGTGGTCAAGCTCTTCAGTAACGAGGCTGGACAAGTCTATGACCTTGGCTCCCGAATCCAGCTCGGATCTGTCTGTAAAATTCTCAAAGAGATCCGGAATGTAGGATTTCTGGCGGCTGCATCGCTTTCGATATGTTGCGTCAGGTACACCCGTCACTTTCGCGAAAAATGTTGTCGATCGTGAGCAGTTCATTGCGTCGTTGATTTTCGTAACCCAGTTACGTCGGGGCACGTCAAAGTCGTGGCAATAATTCTCCATTGAGATGTCAGGAGCGCTTTGTCCGGCTTGGACGCAGATATGGAATATTCCTTGCCGCAACTCAAGTGTCTTGCCGGCTCGATCTTGAAAATCCGGGTCCAGCAGCGCGTGGATGTCGCGCGATATGACTGTGTCACGAGTGTCATGTGGTCGAATGACCGGAGAGCCGGTGGCGTGCCAAAGCGCTTCTGTGATCAAGGTGTGAATTCTTCGGGCGGCATCATTGTTCCGCGGATCATGGTCATCACCGAACAGCGGAACAAGTTTGTCATTTTGAAAGCGTGCGGCACGCAGCGCGCAAATGGCACGAAGATTGTCAGTGAGTTCCGGATCTTTAATGAGGAGCACCCGCAAGGCATTGTCACTTTTCAGGTTTGCGCCGGCTCCCCAGGTAATCGCAAGATGCGCATCCGCGACATCAAGTGCCATGTCGCCAAGGCGCAGGCATGCTATGGCATCCCACCGATGCGGCTGTTCGAGGATTAGCCTCAACGCAGTGGCGGCGAGATGCCAATCATCCCCCGGCGTGGCTTGCATTGCTGAGAGGAGGCTTATCGCAGTGCTCACTTCACGGGCAGAGGGCATTTCCGCATACTGCAGGGCGGCGGGGGGTGGACCGGCTCGACGATGGGTCCGCACATCTAGTCCCATCCATTGCAGAGCGTGGTTAACGGCTGTTCGCGCCGGAGAATCACTGCGGGATCCATCGTCGTCAGTGAGGCAGGAAACAACGAGAGCCCGCCAATTCACTTGATCAAAGCCGATTTCTGCAATCGCGATAGAAGCTTTGCTGAAAAACTCACGTGCGCCGGCTTCATATCGCATCACAGTCGAAACATTCTCCTGCAATGTGCATAAATGCATCAGATAGCCGACTGAAAGTGCGTCGGGGCTGGATCTCTCCAAGTCAGCGTATACAATCTTGAGATACCCCAATAGCCACGAGAGCACGGCTTTGTGGGAAGCGCCCCTTTGGACTTTTCGGCCCGCTTTACGAAGCACACGCCGTATGACGTTGAGGCTACGCAAGCGCCTTTGGCGCGGGCGTGTATCGAACTTGGGAGGCTCAATGACGCCAATAAGGTGACGAGCAGCGGTCTCCGGGCGCGATGTTCGCGCAAAGCGGAATGCGCGGATCCACCCAAATAGCAGTCCCGGTATTCGAAGTGACAGATAGGCTGCTGTGCAATCCATGATGAAGCGGAGCCCTCGCCCTCGCGCTTGCGGAACGGCAACCGACAAGAATCGATCTACTTCTTTGTTGATACGATCACAGTCAACCAGCGCACCCGGCGTACGCTTTAACTGATAAAGAAGCCGGACGGTAATGCTAGACATCCAAACTCGACGAATCCCTAAGCTCGGAGATATGCAATCAACGAAGAATTTGTTCTGATGCCGGTAGACAGCTCCGTGCTGCAACGCGTGAATAAATCCATCGAGTTCCGCCGGAACAACCACTCCGTCCTCGAGAATCAAACTCAGCGCTACACCAAGCCATCCGTTGGGAGGGGCATGGCTGCGCCACATCCTGAAGATGTCAGGGAGGAAGGACGCCAAGAGGAGCGTGTTGTCTTTGAATGGGCAGGGCTCGGAAGCGAATTTTTTGCGAAAGGTCCAATGCGGGCGCGTCTGCAGGAGTTTGGGTATGTAGATGGGCATGTTCGTATTGATCGATCGCGCCGGCAGCGCCCGCGGATTTAATGCAGGTGGTGCTGGCAGAGATAGCGTCATCAGCCAGTCATTTGTGACAGCAGAACAGGCTGTGAGAGACTCCAGCGGAACCACTGCGCTCCAACTGCCGAACGTTTCCTGGCCATGGTTCCCGCGACCCATGCTGCCCATGATGTCTGCGCTGTCGAGACCCACGCTTCGGCACAGCCAGTCGAGAAAATGGCGCCCACCGTTGTTCTTGATTCCATAGGCGGTATAGACCACGGACAGGTCATCAGAGCCTAAGGCCACGACCTGATTGCCATCGTCGAATCTGAAGAACAATGGCTGGCGGTCCCCATCAACACGGCGATCGAGAGTAGTCACGACAGCATCAGACAGAGCGCGATCCTCCCCGTGCAGACGGTAGGCAACAAGCTGGAGCCAAGATAAATAAGTCAAAATCCAGCCGCGCACCAGGTCAGGAACGCAAACAGGTCTACGCTCGTGATAGGGCGCAATGCGCTTGTCTGTGCAGATCAGGCATCCTGCAACAGGGTCGATCCTAGACCGGGTGATCGTTTCCTCAATCAGTTCTCGTCCGGCAACCAGAAACTTCAGCACGGCATAAACTCGCACTGCAATCTTGTTGTGGGTAGATAGCAGTTTCTTCTTGTTAGCTCGTTTAGGCAGGCTGCGAATCAACTGGCCGGCTTCGCTCAAAGCGGCGTGGAGGAAACCAGCAACTTGGACTGAATCCGGAAGCCACAGTGAGCCGATGTCAGGAACGACTTCTGCTGCCAGCTCGCCTGACAGACCAATTTGCTGGTATGCAGTCCTGAGAATTTCGCTCATACGGGAACCAAGCAGCATTAGGTAGTTGAAATTGGCACTGGTCCCGACGGTGAAGTCAATTCCGGCAGCTGACGCATAACCTTCGTCATTGCATATTGAAAGAACAAATCGCGCCCACGTGTTGGACAGGTGCGTGAGTGTTGGCCGGTGTGAAGTTAAAGCCAGCGCTCTGAGCATTACGCCGGTACTTTTTGCGAGACCTTCCAGATCCCGTGAAAACAGCTGGCGAAGAGACTCAGGAGCGCCGACGATGGCGGCACGTCGGCGCAGGTCTTCGCCAACTTCGTGGGGAAGAGGAATGCTTACGTAACGATCCTTGGAAGATCGTTTGTAAGGTTCGTCGTCGTTGCCCGCAATTACCTCATCAAGGTTCCAGCAGACAAGCCCTGCCGCCACGTCAATCCAAAGTCCGGCACCGTCGTTGGCCGAAAGCGGGACCTGACTATACCCAGAAGGAAGCACCCGGGTAAACATGGTCAGCAGCGCCACAATCCCTTCGTCGCTGGCAATGGTTCGCCAGCGCTGAATGATCGCCGGGCCAATAAGCTTTAGCTCAAAGGGCTGCATGCCTTCGTACAGAGGTACCCCGGAAAAGACTCGGACTCCTGCATTGCCAGTATCGGCAAGAAACCCTCGCAAGGGATCTTGCGGGACCTTTTCATGCCCCGATCTACGTTGATCCTCTTCGGAACTGATGGCAGCCTCCTGTTGAAAGGTCGTAGAGGACACAAAGGAGTGGGGCCTGCCTACCGAAGCAAAAGGATCCGCAAATTTGGATTCAAGTGCCGAAATTACGAAGGTCAGCAGCCGTGCAGTAGTTGAATCAACGGGATAGTTCTTTCGTATCTGCAATAGTTTCTGTGTCTGAATGTCGTGCAGTGACAGTCCGGCAGGACCCTTGCCAGCAAGCCAGCGCCTTTGCTCCTCGGAGAGAGCAAACGAGATTTGTTCCCTTCCCGAAAGCAGTCTTAGGCTCACCAAGCCGCGCGCAGCGCGAATCGCGCGCTGCTGGTCTGGAGGTAGCTTTACATCAAGTGGTCCAAGAAAGCCGCGCAGAGGGTTTTTGGGTTGACTTCGGAGGGAGGCCAGATCGCGGGCTGGATCTCCACAAAATTTTGTGGAAACGGCGATGCGCAGTTTTTCCAATGCATCGGTCCACTCTGGCACCTCGAAAACTTTGCCTAGGGCAACCAAGTCAGTCTTGATTTCCGAGAGCAACGCCAAAGTGCCAATCCCTGATTCAGGGATTGCGAACGCTTCAACCAAGCGAGATTGCGTCATCGCCGGGAGGAAATCAAAATATGCTGTCGAAGCGCTGACAGAGGTTTCCCCGGGTTTGGTGGCCTGATTCAGACGAGCGGATCCCTCGCCCGAAGGCGATTCATGGACGGCGTCGATGAATTGTGTCTGCATGGCGATACCCATAATGAGGACGACAAAAAACCCGCAACGTCGAAATGACGACGCACGAATGACGAAGGCGTTTTGCTTGGAAATGCCCTTGCGCAAACGCGCTGGGCTAGTGGCTTGAAAGACTCACAATGACAATAGTCATGCCAAGCGATCCGTCAGGAGTACTTTTTTGAGAGGGAATTTTGGGCGCACTTCGCCTGTCCGCGTGGAAGCTGGGCGCCCCACAGTGCCAAAACAGACGCCTTTAATGGCGCAGTGAACGCCAAAACTGACGTTCGTTTTATGTGCAGCTCAGTGCTGCCTCGCGGTAGAACATTTATCCGCGAATCGTGACCAGTTTGCTACTGACAACGCCCGCATCATAAATCAACTTGCGAGAAATTTTCAATACTTATATGAGAGCAGTAGTCATATTTCCGGTTCTCAGAACCCGAACTGCATTTTATATTCGTTGCATTGTTTGTGACATAGCTGCCTCGAAATCGTGATCTGACGTTGTTAGCTGTCACAAAGTGGGCAACGGATTTTCTTAGTGCAATCAGGTAGATCAAGTATGGTGCGCGCTTTCATATCTCTGATGGTCTCTCAATAACTGTCAGAAACTACTATCTGCTGTTGCCTCCGAAGCCAGGGGTTGTGGGTTCGATCCCCGCCGAGCGCGCCAAATTCCCTATTTGAAACTGACCTCCCGAGAGCCGGTGCTGGCTTTGGCCGGCAAGGCATTGCCTTGTCATTTTGGCCAGGGATCGCATTTCACTCCAACCTGGGTACAGGCCGGCGGCCGTGGCGGACGAGGCGCATAATCGAGCCATTCGCTTGTCCGGTACCAGTCGGCCATGCCGCAAATCTTCTACTTTTCCGCGAATCGAACGGTCGAGGCGACGACCACCGAGACGATTCTCCATGCCTCGCTTCGATCGGGAATTCCGCACACGCACGAGTGCGGCGGCGAGGCCCGCTGTTCCACATGTCGCGTCGTGATCCTCGACGGGCTTGAGCATTGCGAAGCGCGCAATGCGAAAGAACAGTCGATGGCCGAGCGCCTGCATTTTGGCCCGGAAATCCGCTTGGCCTGCCAGACCAGAATATCCGGAGACATAAAGCTGCGGCGTCTGGTCCTCGACTCCGACGATGTCCTGATTACCGATCAGCGTGGCGCCGGCGCGACCCCCGGTATCGCAGGGCAAGAAAAGACGGTCGCCATAATGTTTGTCGACGTGCGCGGCTTCACGACATTTGCGGAGGCACTGCCCGCCTACGATGTCATCCATGCCCTGAATCGAATTTTTTGCAGCATCGGGCCGGCTATCGCTCGTCATGGAGGCCACATCGACAACTACATGGGCGATGGTCTGATGGCGTTGTTCGACGCTGGAAGCGCCGCCACAACGGCAGTCCAGGCCATCAACTCCGGACTCGAGATGCTCGATGCCGTGGAAAAGCTGCAACCGTATTTCCACGACAATTATGGCAAGGCATTGCGCATCGGGATAGGCGTACATTGCGGTGACGTGGTGATTGGCAGCATCGGTGCGCCAGGAACGAAGAGAACCACGGCAATCGGGGATGCCGTCAATCGGGCCAGCCGTATTGAGAGCGCGAACAAGTTTCTGGTCAGCTCATTCCTGATTTCCGATGACGTTTATGCCCATGTCAAAGACATTGTCTTGGCCAGCAGGCACGAGGGAGTTCGCCTGCCCGGAAAATTGGGGACCTATACCCTCCATGAGGTAACTGGCCTGCGGCAACCCCTTGACGACCTTCAGCGCAGGTAGTCGCCGGCATAGCGCGGGATCAGGTGGATATGCAGGTGGGGCACGGTCTGGCCGGCGGCGCGGCCGTCGTTGATGCCGATATTGCAGGCGTCGGGCTGGAACTCGGCGTCGATCATGGCTTTGGCCTGGTCGAGCAGTTGCAGCAGGCTGGCCGGTTGCGGGCTGCGGCTCATTCGGGATTCCTCGAATCGATGGCGAGGGTGACGGGGCCGTCATTGACCAGGCTGACCTGCATGTCGGCGCCGAAGACGCCGCTGGCCACGGGGCGCCCCAGTTCCGCCGCCAGCCGGGAGAGGAAGCGCTCGAACAGCGGCTGCGAAACTTCGCCGCGCGCGGCGCGTCCCCAGGAGGGCCGGTTACCCTTCCGGGTCGAGGCGTAGAGGGTGAACTGCGACACGGCGAGGATTTCGCCGCCGGTTTCCGCCACGCTGCGGTTCATGACGCCGGCGGCGTCGGCAAAGATGCGCAGGCGCAGCAGCTTTTGCACCATCCAGTCGATGTCGCCGTCGCCGTCGGCATCCTCGAAGCCGGCCAGCACCAGCAGGCCGGGACCGATCCTGCCGCTGACTGCGCCGCCGGTGCTGACGGCGGCCTGGCTGACGCGCTGGACGATGATTCTCATGCGCGCAGGATACGGCAAGTGGTCGCCGGCCGCGCTGCGCGTTCGCGGCGGCGTCGATTTCTGCGATGATTTGCTCTGCTCCGGACCCACCTCGTGAAATATTCCGCCCTCCTCCTGCTGCTGGGTCGGCTGACGCGACGCTCGGCGCAGCGGCTTGACCTCGCCCCGGGGCGCCAGGTCTGGGTGCAGATCAAGGCCGTGGCGCTGATCGGCTGAAAGTAGGCGCTGGCGCCACGGCGCCGGCCGGGGTGCCGACTCAGGCGGGCCGGGCGTTGCGCTCTTCCAGCAGCCGCACCAGGGCATGCACCGTGCGATTCACCGGCGTGGCGATACCATGCGCCGCGCCGCGTTTCAGCACGTAGCCGTTGATGTGGTCGATCTCGCTTTTCCGGCCGCGCGCCACGTCGTGCGCGGTGGAGGATTTCTGCGTCGCCATCGAGCGCGGGATGCCGGCCACCGCGGCGCGGATGTCGCCCGGCACGTCGACGCCGTCGGCGGCCGCCACCGCCAGGCACTCGGCGACGATGTCCTCCATCACGCCGGCAATGCCCTCGCCCGGCGCGATCTCGCCATAGGGCAGCTGGGTGATCGCCGAGAGTCCGTTGTACACGCAATTGATGATCAGCTTGGCCCACAACTGGCCGGAGACATTGTCCGCGACCTGCACCGGCACGCCGGCCAGGGCAAACTCGGCCACCACGACGTCGCTGCCGGCAAAGGGGCCGATCACCAGCTCGCCGCGGCCATGGTGGCGCAGGTGGCCGGGGCCGGCCATCTCGGTGGCGACATACACCACCGCCGCATGCACCGGCCGGCCCAGCGCCGCCGCGAGGCGCGCCGCGTTGTCGTAGCCGTTCTGCAGACTCAGCACGATGGCGTCGGGTGCCAGGTGCGGCGCCATTTCGGCGGCCGCCTGCAGGCTGTCGGTGGATTTCACGCAGCACAGGACCATGTCGGCGCCGGCAATGGCGTCCGCGGAGGTGCTGGCGTCGACGCGCACGTGTTCCTTGAAGCCGAGGGTGTCCAGGTAGAGGCCGTCGCGTTCGATCGCCGCCACGTGCAGCGGGCGGCCGATCAGAACCACCTCGCGCCCGGCACGCGCCAGCATGCCGCCAAAGTAACAGCCGACGGCGCCGGCACCGAGTACAGCAGTCTTCATGATCTGGGATCTCCATGAGAGTGGATGGATTTGTAACGCTGCAGCGTACGCTCGCGGGCGACGGCGTGGTTCACCACCGGCGCCGGATAGTCGCGGCCGACGACCACGCCGCAGGCGGCCTGCTGCTGCGCGCTCATTTTCCACGGGGCATGGATGAACTTCGCCGGCACGTTTGCCAATTCCGGCACATGGCGGCGGATGAAGCGGCCCTCGGCGTCGAATTTTTCGGACTGCGTCACCGGGTTGAAAATGCGGAACCAGGGTTGCGCATCGCAGCCGGTGGAAGCGGCCCACTGCCAGCCGCCGTTGTTGGCGGCGAGGTCGAAGTCGAGCAGCTTTGCGGCGAACCAGGCTTCGCCCAGCCGCCAGTCGAGGCCCAGGTCCTTGGCCAGAAAGGAGGCGGTGACCATGCGCAGGCGGTTGTGCATCCAGCCCGCCTGCAAGAGCTGGCGCATCCCGGCATCGACCAGCGGGTAGCCGGTGCGGCCTTCGCACCAAGCGGCGAACAGCTCCGGCGCGACATCCCAGCGCAGGGCGTCGCAGGCCGGCTTGAAGCAGCGGCTGGCGACGTGCGGGTGGTGCCACAGGATGGCGTGGTAGAAGTCGCGCCAGATCAGTTCGGCGAGCCAGGCCGCGGCGCCCGCGCCGGGCTGAGCCTGGGCAAACGCGGCGAGCTGGCGGATCGAGATGGTGCCGTGGCGCAGATGTGCCGACAGGTAGGAGGTGCCCCTGACGGCAGGGAAATCCCGCGTGGCGGCATAGTCGTCGATGCGCCCGATGAAGTCGCGGAACAGGGCTTGCGCGCCGCTCATGCCGGTTGGCACGCCCAACCGGCCCAGATCGGTGGCTTCGAAGCCCAGGTCCTGCAGCGTCGGCAGCGCTGCGTCGTCACGCGGCGGCGCAAGCTGCGCGGCATATTCCTCGACGGGCCAGGCGCATAGAGCGGCGGCCGTCAGGTTTTTGAGCCAGGCGTTTTTGTAGGGCGTGAATACCGAGAAGGCCTTGCCGCCCTGGGTCATCAGTTCGTCGCGCGCGAAGATCACCTGGTCCTTGAAGTCGAGGAAGTTGATGCCGGGTTTGCCACCCTGGAGACGGCGCATGACTTCCACATCGCGGGCGATCGCCGCCGGTTCGTAATCGCGGTTGGCGAATACCGCGGCGACGCCGAGCTGCGCCGCGAGGCGCGGAATTTCGACGACCGGATCGCCGTGGCGCACGATCAGCGCCCCGCCCATGGCGCGCAGCGCGGCGGCAACTTCCTCCACCGCGCGCAGGATGAACTCGACGCGCCGGTCGCGACGCGGCAGGCGTTCGAGCAGCGTGGTGTCGAAGACGAAGACGCAATGCACCGGCGCGTGCAGGCGCAGCGCGTGATGCAGGGCGGCGTGGTCGTGCACGCGCAGATCGCGACGGAACCAGACGAGGGCGGCGGACATGGGATGATCGAACGGGGATACTCGGGAAGGTACTGACAGATTACAATGGCGCCAGATCCATGGAAACCGTCAGTCTCGCCAACCACTTTCTGATCGCCATGCCCGCCATGGCCGACCCGAATTTTTCCCGCACCCTGACCTACATCTGCGAGCACAACGCCGATGGCGCGATCGGCATCATCGTCAATCGGCCGATGGACATGAACCTCGCCGGACTGTTCGACCGCGTCAGCATTCCGCTCGACGACGAGCAGGCCGAATCCCGCTTCGCCGCGCTGCCGGTGTATTTCGGCGGCCCGGTGCAGACCGATCGCGGCTTCGTGCTGCACAGGCCGGCCGGGCAATGGCAGTCTTCGCTCAACATCAGCGACAGCATCGCGCTGACCAGCTCGCGCGACATCCTGCAGTCCATGGGCAGCACCGGCGAACCGTCGCAGGTGCTGGTCAGCCTCGGCTACGCCGGCTGGACCGCCGGACAGCTGGAATGGGAGCTGTCGCAGAACGCCTGGCTGACGGTCGAGGCCGACGTCGGCATCATTTTCGATCTGCCGGCCGAGGAGCGCCTGCCCGCGGCGATGCAACTGCTCGGCGTGGATTTCGCCAACCTCTCCGAAGTGGCCGGGCATGCCTGAGGCCAGCGGTTCGGTGCTGGCCTTCGATTTCGGCACCAAACGCATCGGCGTCGCCATCGGTACCCTGCTCGCCGCGGGTCGCTCGTTTGCGGCGCGGCCGCTGACCACGATCGATGCCGAAGGCAACGCGGCGCGCTTCGATGCCATCGCCCGCCTCATCGCCGAATGGCAGCCGGTGCAGTTGCTGGTGGGCCGGCCGCTCAATGAGGACGGCACGCCGCACGAAATGACGGCGCGCTCCACGCGCTTCGCCAACCAGCTGCGCGGGCGTTTCCGCCTGCCGGTCGATGAAGTCGACGAGCGCTTCAGCTCCACCGCGGCCGAGGCGAATCTGCGCGAGCGCGGGCTGTCCTGGCAGCAACGCAAGCTGCAGGTCGATGCCGAAGCCGCCTGCATCATTCTCCAAACCTGGTTCGACACCCATGCCGCAACGCCTGCCACTGCCTGACGCCGAAGCGCTCTGCGCCGCCCTTGCCGAGGCCATGCGGCCCCACGTCGATCGCGCCGCGACGGCGCTGGTGGGCATCCACACCGGCGGCGTCTGGGTTGCCGAACGCCTGCATGCGGCGCTGGGCCTGAAGCTGCCGCCCGGCTCGATGGATGTCTCGTTCTATCGCGACGACTTCCATCAGCGCGGCCTGCATGCCAACGCCAAGACTTCGCAGATTCCCTTCGAGGTCGACGGCGCGCACATCGTGATCGTCGATGACGTGCTGCATACCGGCCGCACCATCCGCGCGGCCATGAACGAACTGTTCGACTACGGCCGTCCGGCGAGGATAGACCTCGCCGTGCTGGTCGATCGCGGCGGCCGCGAGCTGCCCATCGCCCCCACTTTCTGCGCCCATGCACTGAGCCTGCCTGCCGCGCAGATGCTGGCGCTGGAGCAGGCCGCAGACGGCGGACTTTCCTTCCGGGTAATCGAGAAATGAGCTTCATGAACGGCGGCGGCAACCCGCAACTCAACCGGCACGGCGAACTCAACCACCTGCTGACCATCGAAGGCCTGCCGCGCGAAGTGCTCGAGCGCATCCTCGACACCGCCGCGCCTTTCACCGAGGTCGCCGAGCGCGAGGTGAAGAAGGTGCCGTTGCTGCGCGGCAAGAGCGTGTTCAACCTGTTCTTCGAGAACTCGACGCGCACCCGCACCACCTTCGAGATCGCCGCCAAGCGGCTTTCCGCCGACGTCATCAATCTCAACATCAACACCTCGTCGGCGAGCAAGGGCGAGACCCTGCTCGACACCGCCGACAATCTCGCGGCGATGCAGGCCGACATGTTCGTGGTGCGCCACGCCTCCAGCGGCGCGCCCTACCTGATCGCGCAGCACCTGCGCGCCACCGGGCGCGACCACATCCACGTGGTGAATGCCGGCGACGGCCGCCATGCGCATCCGACGCAGGGCCTGCTCGACATGTACACCGTGCGCCACTACAAGAAGGACTTGACCCAGCTCACCGTGGCCATCGTCGGCGATGTGCTGCATTCGCGCGTGGCGCGCAGCCAGATCCACGCCCTGACCACGCTGGGCGTGCCCGAAGTGCGCGTGATCGGGCCCAAGACCCTGCTACCGACCGGCGTCGAACGCCTCGGCGTGCGGGTGTTCAACGACATGCGCGAAGGCCTGCGCGGCGTCGATGTGGTGATGATGCTGCGCTTGCAGAACGAACGCATGCAGGGCGCGCTGCTGCCCTCGACCCAGGAATATTTCAAGTCCTACGGCCTGACCCCGGAAAAGCTCGCGCTGGCCAAGCCCGACGCCATCGTCATGCATCCGGGGCCGATGAACCGCGGCGTCGAAATCGATTCCGCCGTCGCCGACGGCGGCCAGGCCGTGATCCTGCCGCAGGTGACCTTCGGCATCGCGGTACGCATGGCCGTCATGGCCATGCTCGCCGGAAACTGATGAGAGCCCACCCCCCTTCCCCCGCCCCGTGGGCAGGGGTGACTTTGGTTCGCGGGCAATGCCCGCTTCGTATTGCTGGCTTGCTGCCTCCTTGGGGCGGCCCGGCGGAGGCAGCATGAAAATCCACATCAAGAACGGTCGCCTGATCGACCCGGCGAGCAAGACCGACAAGGCGCTCGACCTGTTCATCGGCGCCGGACGCATAGTTGGCGTTGGCAACCCGCCGCCGGGCTGGGGGGTCGATGGCGCCAACAGCGTGCTCGACGCCACCGGCTGCATCGTCTGCCCCGGCCTGGTCGATCTGGCGGCGCGGCTGCGCGAGCCGGGCTTCGAATACCGCGCCACGCTGGAATCCGAAATGGCCGCGGCGGCGGCCGGCGGCGTGACGCGGCTGGCCTGTCCGCCCGACACCGATCCAGTGCTGGACGAACCGGGCCTGGTGGAAATGCTGACCCATCGCGCACGCCTGCCCGATTTCGCCCACGTCCATCCGGTCGGCGCCCTGACAACGCAACTCGAAGGCCAGGCGCTGACCGAAATGGCAGAGCTCAGCGAGGCCGGTTGCGTCGCCTTCGGCCAGGCCAATCGCGCCATCGTCGACACCCAGGTGCTGCTGCGCGCCATGATGTACGCGGCGACCTTCGATTTCCCGGTCTGGCTGCAGGCGCAGGACCCCTTCCTGGCCAGGAAGGGCGTCGCCCATGACGGCGAAGTCGCGGCCCGCCTGGGCCTGGCCGGCATTCCGGTGGCGGCCGAAACCATCGCCCTGGCGACCATCCTGCACCTGGCGCGCGAAACCGGCGCGCGGGTTCATGTGACGCGGATTTCGTCGGCGGCCGGCGTGGACATGATCGTCGCCGCGCGCGCCGCCGGCATCGCGGTGACCTGCGACGTCGGCGTCCATCACCTGCACCTGTGCGAAATGGACGTCGGGTTTTTCAACGCCCACGCCCGGCTCGACCCGCCGCTGCGTTCGCAGCGCGATCGCGACGCCCTGCGCGCCGGGCTGGCCTCGGGCGCGATCAACGCGCTGTGTTCGGACCACACCCCGGTCGATGACGACGGCAAGCAGATGCCGTTCGAGGAAGCCGAGATCGGCGCCACCGGACTGGAACTGCTGCTGCCGCTGACGCTGAAATGGGCCCGGGAAGTCAAGCTGCCGCTGGTCACCGCCCTGGCGCGCGTGACTTCCGACCCGGCGCGCATACTCGGCGTCAAGGCCGGCAGCCTGGACCCCGGCAGCGCCGCCGACATCTGCGTCTTCGATCCGCTGGCCGAATACCGCGTGACGCGCGAAAACCTCCGCAGCCAGGGCAAGAACACGCCCTTCCTCGGCATGGAGTTTCCCGGCCGCGTGCGCTATACGCTGATCGACGGCCACCTGGCCTTCGACGGTACGCTCGGCTAGGCGAACCCGCGCCGCCGGCGGATCCGGGACAAACTTCCCGGGGGCATATCCCGCCAGGGGATATGGTCCGCACATTCAGCGCGGACAAAAAAAGCCAGCCCCGCGGGGCTGGCTTTTTGTTGCCTTGCTGCTCAGTGGCGCTCAGTGACCCGAAGCGCTGGAGCTGCCGACGCCGGTTTCCGAGCGGATCAGCTGCGCCGGGAACAGGGCGCGTTCCTTGGCCGCCTGGGCGCTGCGGTCGAGCAGGGAAACGATCCAGATCACCGCGAAGGCCGCGGTCATCGAGAAGATCGCCGGCGAGGCGTAGGGGAACAGCGCCGAGCCCTTGGGGTTGCCGAGGGTGGCTTCCCATACCGCCGGGGAGACGATGGTCAGCGCCACGGAGAGGATCAGACCCACGGTACCGCCGGCGACCGCACCCTTGGTGGTGCAATCCTTCCACAGCACGGACATGAACAGCACCGGGAAGTTGGCCGAGCAGGCCACGGCGAAGGCCAGCATCACCATGAAGGCCACGTTCTGCTTCTCGAAAATGATGCCGAGCAGCACGGCGAGGATGCCGAGGCAGACCGTGGTGATCTTCGAAACGCGCAGTTCGGTCGCGGAATCGACCTTGCCCTTGCGCCACACCGAAGCGTAGAGGTCATGCGACACGGCCGAGGCGCCGGACAGCGTGAGGCCGGCCACCACCGCCAGGATCGTGGCGAAGGCCACGGCGGAGATGAAGCCCATGAACAGGTCGCCGCCGACCGCCTTCGACAGATGCACGGCCGCCATGTTGCCGCCGCCCTTGAGGCCCTTGGCGAGTTCGCCGCCGACGAAATAGTCCGCCGGGTTGGGGATCAGGTTGGTGATGGCGCCAAAGCCGATGATGAAGGTCAGGATGTAGAAATAGCCGATCCAGGTCGTCGCCCAGGCCACCGACTTGCGGGCTTCCTTGGCGCTGGGCACGGTGAAGAAGCGCATCAGGATGTGCGGCAGGCCGGCGGTGCCGAACATCAGCGCCATGCCGACCGAGATCGCCGACACCGGATCGGTGATCAGCGCGCCCGGACCCATGATGGCATCCTGCTTGGCATGCACCTCGACCGCCTTGGCGAACATCGCCTCGGGGCTGAAGCCGAACTGGAACATCACCGCCAGGGCCATGAAGGTGGCACCGGTGAGCAGCATCACGGCCTTGATGATCTGCACCCAGGTGGTCGCCGTCATGCCGCCGAACAGCACGTAGATCATCATGATGGCGCCGACCATGACCACCGCCAGCGTGTACTCGAGACCGAACAGCAGCTTGATCAGTTGACCGGCACCGACCATCTGCGCGATCAGGTAGAAAGCCACCACGACCAGCGAACCCATGGCCGCGAAGCTGCGGATGGGACCCGGATCGAAGCGATAACCGGCGACGTCGGCGAAGGTGAACTTGCCGAGGTTGCGCAGGCGCTCCGCCATCAGGAAGGTGATCACCGGCCAGCCGACCAGCCAGCCGATCGAGAAGATCAGGCCGTCGAAGCCGGAAGCGAAGACCAGTCCGGAAATGCCCAGGAAGGAAGCCGCCGACATGTAGTCGCCGGCGATCGCCAGGCCGTTCTGGAAACCGGTGATGCCGCCGCCGGCGGTGTAGAAGTCGGCCGCCGTCTTGGTCTTGGCCGCCGCCCACTTGGTGATCCACAGCGTGATACCGACGAAGATCGCGAACATCGTGATCGCGGTCCAGTTGGTCGCCTGCTTCTGCGCCTGACCGAGGTCGGCGCCGGCGGCCAGGACGAATCCGGCCGCGAGGAGGGCGGTCGCGCCGCCGAGAATGTGCCTGAGCTTGATCACTTGGAAGCCTCCTTGACGATCTCGTCCTTCATCGCGTCGAACTCGGTGTTGGCGCGGCGAACGTAAATCGCGGTGATGATGATGGTGAATACGAGCACGCCGAGACCCAGCGGGATGCCGACGGAAATCACCGAACCGGCGCCGATCTTGGTCGCCAGGAAAGGCTTGTTGAAGGCGATCAGCAGGATGTAGCCGAAGTACACGATCATCATCAGGATGGACATGATGATCGAATAATTGTTGCGGGTGCTGACCATTTTCAGGAACTTCGGATTCTTCTGAATCCGTTCGACTACGTCGTCTTTCATGCTTGCTCCACAGTACGGAAGGGATACCAACGATCGCGTTTTATTGCGGTGCGGCATTCTCGGCCCGGGGTCTTACGCCGCACTTACGCGACGTGTAAGCCGGCCGTCAGCAAAGGCCCATGGCCCGGCAGGCTCAGAGACCTTTGACGTCCGGGCATCGAAACCCTATAATTCGCCCCCTTTGCGGCTAGGTAGCTCAGTTGGTAGAGCAACGGATTGAAAATCCGTGTGTCGGCAGTTCGATTCTGCCCCTGGCCACCAACATCAGCACGGGGGTTCTGCGGAACCCCCGTGCTTGTTTGCAGATCCGCCTGCCGGCCTGCGCGGCCCGATTCTGCCAGCGGGCACTGCTCCGCCCGAGGCGACAGCCCGGATACAATCGCCGCATGACTTCCGTTGCCGATCACCAGCGCCGCTTCGGCGGCATCGAGCGCCTGTACGGGGCCGGCGCGCTGGCGCGCGCGGCGGCCGCGCATGTCGTGGTGGTGGGCATCGGCGGCGTCGGTTCGTGGGCGGCGGAGGCGCTGGCGCGTTCGGCAATCGGGCAACTGACGCTGATCGATCTCGACCACGTCGCCGAATCCAACATCAACCGTCAGATTCACGCCCTCGATTCGACGCTGGGCGCGGCCAAGACCGCGGCGATGCAGCAGCGCATCGCGCAGATCAATCCGGCCTGCGTGGTCAATACGATCGAGGAGTTCATCGACGAGCGCAATCCGGCGCGCCTGATCCCGCCCTGCAGCGCGGTGCTCGACGCGATCGACCATGTGCGCGCCAAGGCGGCCCTGATCGCCTGGTGCCACCAGGCCGGGATCCGCGTGGTGACCACCGGCGCCGCCGGCGGCCGCAGCGATCCGACGCGGGTCGAGGTCATCGACCTGTCGCGCACCACGCAGGATGCGCTGGCCTCCAAGGTCCGCGCGCAACTGCGCAAGGACTACGGTTTCCCGCGCGAGCCGAAGCAGAAGTTCGGCGTCGATTGCGTGTATTCGCCCGAGCAAAGCCGCCGTCCCACCAGCGCCAACTCTTGCGCGGTCGACGCGGAATTCGATGCCGGCGCCGGCTTGAATTGCGCCGGTTACGGTTCCGCGGTGGCGGTCACGGCAAGTTTCGGCTTCGCCGCGGCGGCACGGGTTCTCGCCGGTATACTTTCGGCATGACGAATCCGCCCGTGGTCCCAGTGGTCCTGGTTACCGGCGCCGCGCGTCGCGTGGGTGCCGAGATCGCGCGCGGCCTGCACGCCGCGGGCGCCTGCGTGGCGATTCACTATCGCGCCAGTGCCGCCGCAGCGGAGGCACTGGCCGCGACGCTGAACGCGGCGCGCCCGGATGCGGCGGGCGAATCCGCCGCCTGCTTCGCCGCCGACCTGCTCGACAGCGCCGCCCTGCCGGCCCTGGTGGCCGCCGTGGTGGCACGCTTCGGCCGGCTCGATGCGCTGGTGAACAACGCCTCCTCGTTCTATGCCACGCCGCTCGATGGCGTCGACGCGGCCGCCTGGGATGACCTGATCGGCACCAACCTCAAGGCCCCGCTGTTCCTCGCCCAAGCCGCGGCGCCGCATCTCGAAAGCAGCGGCGGCTGCATCGTCAATATCACCGACATCCACGCCGAGCGCCCGCTCCGGGGCTATCCGCTGTACTGCGCAGCCAAGGCCGGCCTGCTCGGCCTGACCCGCGCCCTGGCGCTGGAACTCGGACCGCGGGTCAGGGTGAATGCGGTGGCGCCCGGCGCCATCGAATGGCCCCAGGGCACGCATGACTTTCCGCCGCAGGTGCGCGCGGCTATTATTGAGAACACGCTGCTGAAGCGGGTCGGCTCGCCCGCCGACATCGCGCGCGCCGTGAAATTCCTTGTCTTCGATGCACCCTATGTCACCGGGCAGGTGATCAATGTCGACGGCGGCCGGACCGCCCATCTATGAACGCTCCGCTGACCGCAAGCACCGCCCCGACCGCCCGCCAGGCCCAGAAATCAGCCTTCGAGGCAAACAAGCTGGCCAAGCGCCTGCGCCGCGAGGTGGGCCAGGCGATCGCCGACTTCAACATGATCGAGGCCGGCGACAAGGTCATGGTCTGCCTCTCCGGCGGCAAGGATTCCTTCGCCCTGCTCGACGTGCTGCTGTTCCTGCGCGAGCATGCGCCGATCGGCTTCGACATCGTCGCCGTCAATCTCGACCAGAAGCAGCCCGGCTTTCCCGCCGAGGTGCTGCCCGACTATCTGCGCAGCATCGATGTGCCCTTCCACATCGAGAACGAGGACACCTATTCCATCGTCAAGCGCGTGATTCCGGAGGGCAAGACGACCTGTTCGCTGTGTTCGCGCCTGCGCCGCGGCGTGCTTTACCGCGTCGCCGGCGAACTGGGGGCGACCAAGATCGCGCTCGGCCATCATCGCGACGACATCCTGCAGACGCTGCTGCTCAACATGTTCTTCGCCGGCAAGCTGAAGTCGATGCCGCCCAAGCTGGTGTCGGACGACGGCCGCAACATCGTGATCCGGCCGCTGGCCTATTGCCGCGAGAGCGATCTCGAAGCCTGGGCCGCGCTGCGCGAGTTCCCGATCATTCCCTGTAACCTTTGCGGTTCGCAGCCCAACCTGCAGCGCCAGCAGGTCAAGCAGATGCTGAACGACTGGGACAGGCGCTTTCCGGGGCGCATCGAGACCATGTTCAGGAGCCTGGCCAACGTCGTGCCCTCGCATCTGCTCGATGCCCGCCTGTTCGATTTTGCCGGCCTCGCGGCGAGCGGCACGCCCGATCCGGAAGGCGACATTGCCTTCGATCCGCCGGCCCTGCCGCCTGAATCGGCGCAGCCCGTCGGCTTTATGGCAAGCGACGACTGATGGACGCCCGCCGCCTCCCCGCGCGCCACGGCGTACTCTGGCTGCTGGCCGGCTTCGCCCTGTTCCGCCGCCATCCGCCGCTGATGACGGCGCTGACCTTCGTCTACCTGCTGACCGTGGTCGTGGTCAATCTGATTCCGAAAATCGGCCCCTTCCTGTTGCCGCTGCTGCTGCCGACCCTGACCGTGCTGCTGGCCAACGGCAGCCGCGCCATCGAACGCGGCCAGGCCTTCGACGGCAACACCCTGGGCTTTGGCATAAGCGCCCAGCGCGCCGGCCTGCTGCGCCTCGGCGGCCTGCACCTGGTGGGTTCCAGCCTGCTGGTGCTGGGCGGCGCGGCGCTGGGCGAACCGATCAACATCAGCGACGGCATGGATCAGGAAGAAGCACTGGCGCTCGCCACCGATCTCGGCATCCTGCTGGTGCTGGCCTCGCCGCTGTTGATGGCCTTCTGGTTCGCGCCCTTGCTGACCGCCTGGAACGGCGTCGGCGCCGGCAAATCGCTGTTCTTCAGCTTCGTCGCCAGTTGGCGCAACTGGCGTGCCTTTGCCATGTACGGGCTGGCCCTGGTCCTGGTCGGCGCCCTGGTGCCGGGCCTGATCCTGATCGTCGCCGGCCTGCTGTCGCAGACCCTGCTCGACATCCTCTCGGTGGCGCTGCGCATGCTGCTGATCTTCGTGCTGGCGCCGACCATGGTGGCCAGCGTGTATCTGTCCTATCGCGATGTGTTCGCGGCGCCCGTGACCGTGCCCACGTCCGTGCCGGCCCAGGCCGATGAGTGAGCCCGGCGCGGGACTGCTCGGCCTGTTCGGCGGCACCTTCGATCCGCTGCACGTCGGGCACCTGCGCCTGGCCCTGGAAGCGCGCGAGGCCCTCGGGCTGGCCGAGGTCTGCCTGATTCCGGCGGGCAAGCCGGCCTTGCGCGAGACGCCGCAATGCGCCGCCGCCGATCGCCTGGCGATGGTCGAGCGGGCGCTGGCCGAGCTGCCGGGATTCAGTGTCGACGCGGGCGAAGTGCTGCAGGCAACGGTACCGGCGACAGGCGCGGCAACCAGCGCGGCGCCGAGCTACACGGTCGACACCCTGGAGCGCCAGCGCCGCCTGCACGGTCCGCAGCGGCCGCTGGTGCTGCTGCTCGGCGCCGATGCCTTCGCCCGCATCGAAGCCTGGCACCGCTGGCGCGAGCTGTTCGGCCTGGCGCATGTCGCGGTGGCGACGCGGCCGGGGCACGAATTGAGAGTAGGTGCTGGCGCGACGGCGCTGGATGCCGAATTTACCGCGCGCCGGGGCGTCGCCGGCGATCTCGCCGGTGCCCCGGCGGGGCGCATCGTGCCCTTCGCCATCACCGCCCTGGAAATTTCCGCCAGCGCCGTGCGCCGGCGCCTGGCAGGCGGCCTCAGCGTGCGCTATCTGGTTCCCGAGGCCGTTCTCGACTATATTGATTCCCATCAGCTCTACCGGACTTCGCATGGACATTAGAAAACTTCAGAAAATCGCCGTCGCCGCCCTTGAGGACATCAAGGCCAAGGACATCGAGGTGCTCAACACGAGCAAAATCTCGGCCCTGTTCGACCGCGTGATCATCGCCACTGGCGATTCCAATCGCCACGTCAGGTCGCTGGCGCGCAACGTCCATGACAAGGTCAAGGAGGCCGGCGGCGAGGTGATCGGCATCGAGGGCGAGGAGACCGGCGAATGGGTGCTGGTCGACCTCGGCGACATCGTGGTGCATGTCATGCAGCCCGCGGTGCGCGTCTATTACAACCTCGAAGAGTTGTGGAAGGTGGTGCCCAAGCGCCCGCGCAAGAAGGTCGACAGCGACGCCGGCGACGAATGAAACTGATCGTCGCGGCCGTGTCCGCGCGGCCGCCGGAATGGGTCGCGGCGGGCTGGACCGAATACGCCAGACGCATGCCGCGCGAACTGCCGCTGGAACTGCTGGAGATCAAACCCGAGCCGCGCAGTTCGGGCAAGAGCGCGGAAGCCATGATGGCGCTGGAGGCGGCGCGGATCGACGCGCAACTGCCGGCCGGCTGCCGCCGCATCGCGCTCGACGAGCGCGGCGAGGCGCCGACCACGCGGCAACTGGCCGAGCGTCTGGCAAAATGGATGGCCGGCGGCGATCAGGTGGCCTTCATCATCGGCGGCCCCGACGGACTCGACCCGCGGATCAAGAACAGCGCCGACGAAACCCTGCGCCTTTCCAGCCTGACCTTGCCCCACGCCCTGGTGCGGGTGATCCTGGCCGAGGCGCTGTACCGTGCCGCGAGCGTGATAAAGGGCCACCCTTATCATCGCGACTGATTTATGCTTGAACGATTTATCGCCAACACTGCCCAAGAACCATGGATCCGCGCATCTACCTTGCCTCCAGAAGTCCGCGCCGCCGCGAGTTGCTGACCCAGATCGGCGTACGCTTCGACCTGCTGCTGTTCCGCGGCGGACCGCGCGAGGACGAGGAAGTCAACGAAGACTGGTTGCCCGGCGAGGCGCCGGACCAGTACGTGCTGCGCGTGGCGCGAGCCAAGGCGGTGTTCGGCGCCGCCCTCCTGGCGCGGCGGCCGCTGGTGGTGCACCCGGTACTGGCGGCCGACACCACGCTCGACCTGGATGGCGAGATCATCGGCAAGCCGCGGGACGAAGCCGACGCGGCGGATATCCTGGCGCGGCTCTCCGGCCGCAGCCATCGCGTGCTGACCGCCGTCGCGATGGCCAAGTACGAGCGCGTCGAGCACTGCCTGTCGGTCAGCGAAGTGCGCTTTCGGGCGCTGAGTGCCAAGGAAATCGGGCGTTACGTGCGCAGCGGCGAACCGATGGACAAGGCCGGCGCCTACGGCATCCAGGGCCGCGCCGCGGTGTTCATCGAAGAAATACGCGGCTCGCATTCCGGCATCGTCGGCCTGCCGCTGTGCGAAACCGCGCTGCTGCTGCGCGACTTCGGTTATCCGCTGTGACGGCGCCGCCGCGCCAGCGCCGCGAGGAGGACAGAAGCCCGTGATGACCGAACAGTTCCTGATCAATTTCACGCCGCAGGAAACCCGCGTCGCCCTGCTGCAGCAGGGCGTGGTGCAGGAACTGCACATCGAGCGCACCGACGGCCGCGGCATCGTCGGCAACGTCTATCTCGGCCGCGTCGTGCGCGTGCTGCCCGGCATGCAGTCGGCATTCATCGAAATCGGCCTGGAGCGCACCGCCTTCCTGCACGTGGCCGACATCTGGAGCGAACGCCCGGCCGGCAACGGCCATGGCAACCACGAAACGCGCCCGATCGAACGCATCCTCAGCGAGGGGCAATCGCTGATGGTGCAGGTGCAGAAGGACCCGATCGGCACCAAGGGCGCACGGCTGACCACGCAGATCTCCATCGCCGGGCGCCTGCTGGTGCACCTGCCGCAGGACACCCACATCGGCATCTCGCAACGCATCGGCGAGGAAGCCGAGCGCGAGCGGCTGCGCGCCCGGATCCAGGCCCTGCTGCCGGCCGACCAGCCCGGCGGCTACATCCTGCGCACCGTCGCCGCCGATGCCGGCGACGACGACCTGGCAGCCGACATCGCCTACCTGCGCCGCATCTGGCGCGAGATCAAGAGCCGCAGCATCGGCGCTCTGCCGCCGATGCTGCTGCACCACGACCTGACCCTGGCGCAGCGCGTGCTGCGCGACCTGGTCAGCAGCGAAACCAGCGGCGTCATCATCGATTCGCGCGAGAACTTCCAGAAGCTGCAGAACTTCGCCCACGAATACGTGCCGCAGGTCGCCGACCGCCTGACGCACTACACCGGCGAGCGGCCGCTGTTCGACCTGCACGGCGTCGAGGATGAAATCCAGAAGGCGCTGGCGCGCCGCGTCGATCTCAAGTCGGGCGGCTACCTGATCTTCGACCAGACCGAGGCGATGACCACGGTCGACGTGAATACCGGCGGCTATGTCGGCTCGCGCAATTTCGACGACACGATTTTCAAGACCAATCTCGAAGCGGCGCAGACCATCGCGCGCCAGCTCAGGCTGCGCAACCTGGGCGGCATCATCATCGCCGACTTCATCGACATGGAAGACGAGGAACACAAGGCAGCGGTGCTGGCCGAATTCAACAAGGCGCTGACGCGCGACCACACCCGCATCACGGTGTCCGGCTTCACCCAGCTCGGCCTGGTCGAGATGACCAGGAAGCGCACCCGCGAGAGCCTCGCCCACATCCTCTGCGAACCCTGCCCCACCTGCGGCGGGCGCGGCGAGGTGAAGACCGCGCAGACCGTCTGCTACGAAGTGCTGCGCGAACTGCTGCGCGAGGCACGGCAATTCACCGCGCGCGAAATGCGCGTGCTCGCCGCGCCGGCCGTGATCGACCTGTTTCTCGATGAAGAATCGCAGGCGCTGGCCATGCTGTCCGAGTTCATCGGCCTACCGATTTCGCTGCACGCGGAGAGCGGCTACACCCAGGAGCAGTTCGACATCGTATTGATGTAGCGTTAGCTTTCACGATGCGAGAAGCATCACCCCGCATCGTGAAAGCTAACGCCTTTTTCAAACACCCGCCCCCCTTCGCCCCCCTCGCGGGGGTTCCTGGTTGGCTCGCTGCGCTCGAATGTCACAGGGCGCACTCATTTGTGTCTTTCACGTTAAAATCCGTCGCGACGCGGGTGTCGTATAACGGCATTACCTCAGCTTCCCAAGCTGATGAAGAGGGTTCGACTCCCTTCACCCGCTCCAGAAAAATCATCCCGGCCGGCCGCTGCGCCGGCGCGTCTTTCCAGCGAAATTCCGATGGCGATCTGGCATACCAGCTTTCCCCTCGACGAGGCCAACCGGCGCGGCCAGGGCTGCGCCAACGGCCATCTCGGCATCGAGCTGATCGAGGCCGGCGAGGATTACCTGAAAGGGCGCATGCCGGTCGACCAGCGCACCCGGCAGCCCGCGGGCGTGCTCCACGGCGGCGTCTCGCTGGTGCTGGCGGAGACCCTGACCTCCTGGGCCGCGGCTTTCGTCGTCGATCCCGAAAAATTCCACTGCGTCGGACAGGAAATCAACGCCAACCATGTGCGCGCCGCGGCAAGCGGCTGGGTCTATGGCGTGGCGCGGCCCTTGCATCTGGGACGCAGCAGCCACGTCTGGGATGTGCGCATCCATGACGAAGCGCAACGGCTGGTCTGCGTATCGCGCGTCACCATGGCCGTGCTGGCGACGCCGAACCGCTACTGAGAAGCGGGACGGGCACCGGCCCATCCCGCCGATCCGGGGCTGTTACTGCTGCGTGGTTTCGGCCTTGACCGCGATCCACTTGCCGGCGCGCAGTTCAATCGAGTACTGCTCCAGCGATTCGAAGCGATAGGGCTTGCCGGACATCTTGCCCTGCTCCACCACCACCGACCTCAGGCTGATGCGGTCGCAGGTCGTGCCGCCGGAGAGATCGGTCAGGCGCGCATCGGTCCACACGCGGCGCTGCTTGTAGTCCTTGAGCGCCTTCATGGCGGCGATGGTGCTCTGGGCCAGTTCGTCGCGCAGCAGATCGACGCTGGTCGTCTTGCCGTCCTTGTCCTTCACCGTGGCGCGTACCGCGGCGTCGGGCGCGAACATGGCGATGATCGCCTGCGCATCGCCTCTGGCGATCGCGCCGTCGAGTTGCGCCAGCCAGGTCTTGGCGACATCGGTCGGCGCACAGGCCGCCGCGGCGGCGGCGGCAGCGGGCGACTGGCGCCTTAGCTCAAGCTGCTTTTTGCTTTCCTGGTCGGCGGTCTGCGAATAACGATCGAGTTCGGGGTCGAATTCGCCGGGAACGTAGAAACTCGGCACCTTGTCGAGCAACACCGGCAACAGGATGGTCAGCAGCGCCCGCTCCTTGGTCTTGGCCGGCGCGCGCACGAAGCCGACCTTGCCCGGATCGATATCAAGCGTGTTGTCGCCGACCTTCATGGTGGTTCCGCCGCGATTCACCTTGTCGTAGGTACCCTCCGGGTTGGAGGTCTCCCTGGCCAGTTCCGGCGACAGCACGTAGGGCTCATGGTCGGTGCCGCGAATGCCGATGGTGGCCGAAGCGGTAACAATGTTGTGCCCGGAACGGTTGGTCTGGGCAATCCAGCCGCTGATCACGCGCAGCGAGCCGGTGACGAGCCGCATCGTGAAGCCGTCGGATGGCTTGTCCTCGGCGGCGAATTTTTCGGCGATGAATTCGGTGCCGGGACGCACCGCGACCACGCCTGCATCTTCGGTTCGCAGCACGGCCTCGGCCTGCGATGCGGCGCGCACGCGCTCGCCGACATAGACCGGGTCGCCCTCGCGCAGTTTCCTGCTGGCGTTGCCGTGTACCGCGGTGACCTCACCGCGCATGCGCCAGACCGTGGCGAAGCGGGTGGCGCCGGCCGCGGCCACGGCGGCAGCGGGATTCGATATCGGCGCAGCCTGGCCCGGCGATGCCGCGCCCAAGAGCAAAAAACAAAGGCCCAGTACGCCAAACCCGGCGCGATTGAAAGTCCATTCCATGATGCGCTCCCTAAGTGTCCGAAAATTCACGACTCATATTTTCATGAAAGCATACTTGCGGATCGACCGCCATGCAATTCTTGGCATCGCCCGCAAAATACCTGGCCCCGCCAACGGCCGCCGCGACCACCCGGCCGCCGGCCATATCCCATTTACAATCAACGGCCTGGGCGTCGGTCACGGTGCCAGCCCGGCACGACCGGGATTGCGCGGCTTCAGCGCCGCACCAGATTCCAGACCATCGCCACGCCGTCCAGCAGCAGGTCGCCGATGTCGGCATCGAGGGCGCCGCTGCGTTCACGCCGCTGCCGGCTGCGTTCGCGTTCGCTGAACAGGATCGCCTCGGCCAGCAGCGCCGGGGCCGGCGCGGCAGCCTGCTTCTGCGCAAGCTGCTGGTAGCCGGCCAGGGCCTGTTCGACCGCCTGCGGGTCGAGGATCGCGATCGGCGCGCGGCAGTGGCCGCAGGCGCTTTCCTTGCGGATATCCACCGCCGCGCCGCAACCGGTGCAGTGCACCACGCCGATGCGGGCGCTGATTTCCTTGATTTCGGCGCCGCTCAACTGGCGCACGAAGCCCTTCTCGATCATGAACTGGCCAAAACTGATGAAGCGGCCGTGCTGGCCGCAGCGCAGGTAGTTGAACAGGCCGCTCTTGACCCGGTCCTGCGAATGGATCAGGCGCTCGCCGCAGCGTGGGCAGCGCAAGGGATTCGCCAGCGGCAGGCGCTGGTCGTCGCGGTGCTGGTGGATCAGGCGGAACAGTTCGACGACGCCGGCCGGCGCGAGCTGCAGGCTCTCGTAGTCGTCGAACCAGATGCCCTGGCAGGCGAAGCAGAGGTCGAGCTCGACGTTGCCGTTGAGCTTGCGCGGGAAGCGCTGTGCGCTCATCGGCGCGCGGCAGGAGGGGCAGGCGCTGGGGACGGGCGACGGCATGGCATTCATCAGGGCATGGTCCGCGACGACTGCGTCGCCCGCGCCGGATCGAGCCTGCGCTGCATCGACGCAGTCAGTACCCGCTTCTGCCGCTGCCCGTGCTGCCGCCGCTGTCGGCGGCAAGGGGACGGATGACGCCGCAGGCCACGCGCTTGCCCGAATTGCCGGCCGGCTGCGACCGGTAGTCGTCGGGATCGGCATGGACCACCACGCTGCGCTGGAGAATGCCGCCGGGTCCCTGGGTCAGCGACAGCATATCCACCTCGGCGGATAGTGTCGCCTTGCCGCTAGCGTCGGCTACCAGATTAGGCATGTCGCCGGCATGACGGTCATTGCCGCCGTGATGGCCGTGCGGCCTGCCGGCGGGGTTGAAGTGGCCCTTGGCGCTGCTGGCATCGGGCGCGCTGCAATCGCCGGCTTCGTGCACGTGGAAGCCGTGCTGGCCCGGCGTCAGACCGGCAACGCGGGCTTCGACGCGCAGTTTCTGGCCGACGGCATGGAAGTCGACCGTGCCGCTGACGCTGCTGCCGGAGCGCGGCTCAAGCGTCGCGCTGGCCTTCGGCCCGGCGGCTTCCATGCCGGCGCAGGCGGTGAGCAGGCTGCCCGCCGCGGCGAGGGCGGCGATGCGCTTGATGGTGTCGATGCTGGCGTAAATCGTGGCGTAATGGGTGACCAAATTGCTCTGCAGAAAGCTGCGGTGCGTTGTCATGATTAGCTCCTCGCGTCGGGTGGCGGAAAAGAGCGGGAGTCGAACCCACCCGGGACCGCATGGCGACCCCTGCCGGTTTTGAAGACCGGCCATCCCACCGGGGAACCTTCTCTTCCGTGTTGTCTAGTTATTTAGCCATGCGTGGGTGGCAACGGTGCTGCGCAATACGTGTTCGTCACGCACGCGACGAGTGTAGCCGATGCGGTCGAAGAATTCGAGGATGTGGATCGCCACCTTGCGTCCGCCGCCGATGCGGTCGCGCAGATCGGCGGCGCGTGCCGCGCCCTGCGCCGCATCGAGCTCGGCGACGACGGCAGCCAGTTGCGCCACGGCCTGCGCGGTGAAGTAGTGGTCGTGCGCCACCGGGTAGAGTTCGCCGGCGCGCGCCAGGCGGCGGAACAGCTGGCGCACCTCTTCCTCGGCGGTGCACGAGTCGCGCGCCACGTCGCGCACGCGCGGCGGGCCGAAAGGCTGCGCGGCGAGCAGCGGCTGCAGCGCGGCGAACAGCTCGCTGTCGCCGGCGTTGAGGCTGGCCCGGTGCGCCGGCAGGTGCAGCCAGGCGCGCGTCGCGGCGAGGCGGCCGGCCGCCAGCAGTTCGGCCGCCAGCGCGTCGAAGGCGGCACGCGCCAGCGTCGGCAGGGTCAGCCGGCGCAGGCGCTCGCGCTCGACCCCGACCATGTCCGGCGCACGCAGGTGCTCGGTGGCGAGCGCTGCCAGCAGACGCTCGCCCAGCGCCTGCCAGCCAGCGGCGGAAAAGCCGATCAGGTCTTCGCTGCTGCGCACCAGGCGCAGGCCGGCGGCTCGCCACAGCGCCGCGGCCGCATCCTCGGCCAGATTCCAGTTGGCGGCGAAGCGGTCGAGATCGACGCCCGTCGCCGCCTGCCCGGCCTGCAGCTGCAGACTGAGCGCCGGATCGTCGTCGCGCAGGGCGGCGAGCAGCGCCAGCCGGGCCGGACTGCGCTTGTGGCGCGCGGGCGGAAAGCAGTCGAGCACGCGCCCGCCGGCGACGTTGCGCCGGGCCGCTGCGTCGCGCAGCACGAAGCGGTCGCCGCGCACCGCGAGGGTCTCGCGATCGAGCAGGATTTCGGCCAGCGCCGTGGCGCCGGGCGCGATCTGCGCGCCCTCCAGCAGCGCGACGCGGGCGGTGATGTCGGCCGCGCCCAGATGCAGATGCACCGGCGTCCAGTGGCGCAGCGCCGGCTGCGTCGGCGGCACCCGCAGCTCGGCCTGGAACCGTTTCAGCGGACTCGCCGCGGCGGGTTCGACGACCCACATGCCGCGCTCTATGTCCTTCTTCTCGAAATCGCCGGCGAGCGCCAGCGCACAGCGCTCGCCGGCCTGGCCATGCTGCGCCGGGCGGTCCTGCACGTGCAGGCTTTTGACCCGCGCCCTGATTCCGCCATAATTGCCGCGTTGCGTGGGGGCGATGACCACCGTGTCGCCAGCGCCAACTCTTCCCGCGCCGGCCGTGCCGGTGACCACCGAGCCGATGCCCGGGAGCGTGAAGCAGCGATCGATGGCGAGGCGGAAGCGGCCGGGGCTGGAAGCATCGGCGCTGCGCGCCTGGTGCGCCGCCGCCGTGTCGAGGTGGGCGCGCAACTCGGCGACGCCGGCGCCGTTCGTCGCCGACAGCGCGAACACCGGGCTGCCCTGCAGGCGCGTGGCAGCCAGCAGGGCGTCGATCTCCTCGCGCGCCGCGGCAATGCGCGCCGCATCCACCGCATCGCACTTGGTCAGCGCCACCGCGCCGCGATCGAGACCGAGCAGGTCGAGCAGTTCCAGGTGCTCGCGCGTCTGCGGCATCGGGCCGTCGTCGGCGGCGACCACCAGCAGCACGAAGTCGATGCCGGTGGCGCCGGCCAGCATGTTGTGGATCAGCTTCTCGTGGCCGGGCACGTCGATGAAACCGAGCACCGATCCATCGGCCTGCGGCACGTAGGCGTAGCCGAGGTCGAGCGTTATGCCGCGCGCCTTCTCCTGCGGCAGGCGGTCGGCATCGACGCCGGTGAGCGCCTTGACCAGCGTGGTCTTGCCGTGGTCGATGTGGCCCGCGGTGCCGATAATCATTTGCCGATAATCATGTGGCAGTGGTTTCCTTCGAACTCAGCTTGTACACGAAGCTCGCCGGGTCGAGGCTGTCGAGCCGGCCCGTCTCGTTCTCGGCCTGGGGATACATCAGGAAGGGAAGCTTCGCACCGCGCGAACCCGGCAGCTTGAGGTCGTGGGCAAAGTTGTAGGCCAGCCAGTTCATCTCCCAGGCGCCGAAAAGTTTTTGCCGCGCGGCGACCACGATCTCGTCCTTCAGGCTGAGTCCCGGCTTTTCCTCGAGCACCACCTTGCGCACGTCGGCCGGGTCCACCGGCACCCAGCCGAAGTGCGCCAGCCAGACTTCCGCCCGGCAGTGCTGGGCGCGGCTGATGTCGCCGCTCTTGCCCAGGCTCTTGTAGCCGAAGCGCGAATCGGCGACGCGCACGCCATACACGTCGCGCGCCGGCAGGCCGATGGCGCGGGCCAGGCCGACGTAGAGCGCGTTCAAATCGGCGCACTTGCCGGAAAGATTGCCTGTTTCGAGCATGCCGCGGATGTCGCCGGTGCCGCAGCCGCGCGTCTTCGGATTGCGCTCGGTATTGTCCACCACCCACTCGTAGATGGCGCGGGCCTGGTCGAGATCGCTCCTGGCACCCCTGGTGATTTCGACCGCAGTCTTGCGCACGATGCCGCCGGTCGGCAGCAGTTCGGTGGCGCGCGTATAGAGCGCGCGGCTGGCGCGGTCGAGGTCGGCGACCTTGCCCGGCCGGGCCAGATCGATGGCGCGGTCGCGCGCGGCAAAGCGGCTCACGACTTCCAACACCGGCGCCGGCTCGCCGGCGTCCCATTGCGCGACCAGCATCTGCGCGCCATAGATCGGGTCGCGCACTTGCTGCACGGCGGCGGCGTTGCCCTGCCAGAGGTTGCCCATGGGCTGTATCCAGGCTGCATCGTCCACGGCAGGCAGCGGCAGCCAGGCGCGCGGCGCACCGCTGGCGGCCGAGAGTTCGAGGCGGCTGGTGACTTCGAACACGCGCCAGCCGTGGGCGGGGTCGGGATTGAAGCCGCCTGCGGCGGCGAAAGAGAAACGCGGTGCGGCCAGCGCCGCGGCAGACAGCGAAGCGGTCTTGATGAAAGTGCGACGGTCCATGGTTATCTCCGGGGGTTAGTTGATGAGTCTAGTTATTTGTCTGTCGATGACGGGCGCATCCCAGTCGATGGCGCCCGTGCCGCGCAAGACGACGCGATGGCGGCGATCGAGGACGACGGAAGTCGGCAGCACGCGTGCGTCCCAGGCGCGGCTGATGGTTTGCTCGCGGTCGTGCAGCACCGGCAGGGCCTGCTTCTCGGGCAGGGTTTCCCAGAGGAAGTCATCTACCCGTTTGGCATTGTCGGCGACGGCGACCGTCAGCACGACGAGGCCCCGCGCCTGCCAGCGCGTGGCGAGACGCGCCAGCGAGGGCATTTCCTCGCGACAGGGTTCGCACCAGGTGGCCCAGAAGTTGATCACCACGGGCTGGCCCTTGTGCTGCGCCAGCAACTGCGCAAGGCGCCGGTCCGCGCCGGCCGGCGCGCCGCGCGGCGCGACCGGCTTGAGCACGGCGCCGTCGGCGGCGGCGAACAGCGGCAACTGCGGCAGCAGCCAGAGCGGCGGCAGCGCCGCCGCCAGCCTGAAGAAGTCGCGGCGCCTCATGCTGGCGCCTGTCCGCCCAGCGCCGCGGGCAGTCCCGCCAGCGTCGCGGCGAATTCGTCTTCCTCGCGCGCTTCCAGGCAGCGCAGGTCGAGCAGCAGCGCGCCGTCCTCGATGCGGCCGATCAGCGGCTTGGGCAGGGCGCGCAGGCTCCGCTCGATGCGATTCAGCACGCCGCCGCGCCGCGCCTGCGGCCGGATCGCGAAGCCGGCCGAGGGCAGGCGGTCGACCGGCAGGGAACCGGCGCCGATCTGCGAATTGAGGGCGACGATTTCCACGCTCACCGGCTGTCCCTGCAATGCCGCCTGCAGCGCCGGCAGCAGGCGCGCGGCCTGGGCCTCGATTTCGGCCGCGGGACGCGTCAGTTGGCGCAGCGCGGTGAGGCGCAGGTGCAGGCGGTCGGGGTCGCGGTAGAGGCCGAGCACGGCTTCGAGCGCCGCCAGCGTCAGCTTGCCGACGCGCAGCACGCGCTTCAGCGGATTTTTCTTTATTTTCGCGATGAGGTCCTTGCGCCCTACCAGCAGGCCGGCCTGCGGCCCGCCCAGCAGCTTGTCGCCGGAGAAGCAGACCAGGTCGGCGCCGGCGGCGATCGCCTCGGCCGGTGTCGGCTCGTGCGGCAGGCGGTAGGCGGCCAGATCGACCAGCGTGCCGCTGCCCAGATCGACCACGAAGGGAAGATTGTGCTGGTGCGCCAGCGCGGCGAGTTCGGCCTGCGGCACGGCGTGGGTGTAACCGTGGATCGCATAGTTGCTGGCGTGCACCTTCATCAGCAGCGCCGTGCGCGCGCCGGCGATCGCCTCGGCGAAATCCGCCAGGTGGGTGCGGTTGGTGGTGCCGACTTCGACCAGCTTCGCTCCGGCGCGGCTCATGATGTCGGGCAGGCGGAAGGCGCCGCCGATTTCGATCAGCTCGCCGCGCGAAACGATCACCTGCTTCTTCTGCGCCAGGGTGTTGAGCAGCAGGAACACCGCCGCGGCATTGTTGTTCACCACCGTCGCGGCTGCGGCGCCGGTAAGTTCGCAAAGCAGGTCCTCGACCACGCCGTCGCGGTCGCCGCGAGCGCCGGATTCGAGGTCGTATTCCAGCGCGCAGGGCCAGCGCGCGGCAACGATCAGCGCCTGCACGGCTTCCTCGGGCAGCGGCGCGCGACCGAGGTTGGTGTGCAGCACGGTGCCGCTCAAGTTGAACACGGGGCGCAGTCTGGGGCGCATCCTCGCCGTGACGCCAGCGCCAACCTCATTGATCAATGCGGCACTCAGCGCCGCGTCGTCGGGCAGCGGCGCGCCCTGCCTGAGCTCGCTGCGCGCCGCGGCCAGCACCGCGCGAATGCCGCCGGCGACCACGGCGTGGCCGTGCACGTCGACCAGCGCGGCAAGCGCCGGCGCGGACAACAGGCGGTCGACGGAAGGAAGTTGCGACAGTGGATTCATGATTTCACCCGAACCGGGCAGAAACAAGATAGTTTGATTCTAAAGCTTCCGGCGTCGTTGCGCAGCGGAATTGGCCCGCGATAACCGCGCTTGATGCCGGCCATGCCATTTTTGCTGGCCGCAGCGCGGCGATTATTTATAGTGGGCGGTCGCCCGCAGCCAAGGGCCCGATCGGGGAAGGAAAATGAATTCACGCAATCCGGAGGCGCAATCGCCCTGGCAAAAAATTCTGGGCATCGAACTGAGCCCGGTCAGTCACCGCGAACGGCTGATATCGGCGCTCGGCGGCTTTATCGGCCTGCTGCTGGTATTTGCCCTGAGCCGCTCGCTGCTCGACCCCGGCGCGGGACCCATCCTGATGCTGTCGATCGCCTCCTCGGCCGTGCTGCTGTTCGCGGTGCCGCACGGCGCCCTGTCGCAACCCTGGCCGGTGCTGGGCGGCCATCTGGTGGCGGCGGCGATCGGCGTCGCCTGCGCCCGCCACGTGCCTGACCCGCTGCTGGCGGCAAGCCTCGCCACGGGTCTGGCGATCGGCGCCATGCACTACCTGCGCTGCATCCATCCGCCGGCCGCGGCCACGGCGCTGGCGGCGGTGCTGGGCAACGAGCAGGTGCGCGCCCTCGGCTACGGCTTCCTGGTGGCGCCGGTGCTGCTCAACGTGCTGATCATCCTGGCCGTCGCGGTGGCCTTCAACGCCCTGTTTCCCTGGCGCCGCTACCCGGCCTTCCTGGGCCGCCGGGCCGCCCCCGCGGCTCCCGCGGCAACCGGCTACGAAGCGATTTCGCACGAGGACTTCGTCTTCGCGCTGACCCAGATGGATTCCTTCATCGACGTGTCCGAGGAGGATCTGCTGCGCATCTACAGCCTGGCCACCGGCCGCCACCGCGAAGTGGCGGCGGCACAGGTCGCTGCCGCCGGGCTGCCAGCCTGAAGCCGCAGCCCGCGTAAATCCGCCTGCCGCGTTCAGGCCGTGCGGCTCATGCGCTTCCATAGCGTGGTGCGCGACATGCCGAGGCGGCGCGCGGCCGCGGCCTTGTTGCCGCCCGTATCCTGCAGCACGCGCAAGATCAGCGCCTGTTCTTCCGCGGCGGTCGCCGGCGCCGTGTAATAGCGCGTCAACGGCGGGGCGGCGACGGCCGTCGCCGGCGCCACGGACTGTGCGGCCAGTTCCGGCAGCAGGTGGCGCGGCAGTATGGTCGGCCCGTCGGACTGCACCACGGCATATTCCAGCGCATTGAACAACTGCCTGACGTTGCCCGGCCAGTCGTAGGCTTCCATGGCCAGCATCGCCTCGGGCGCAAGCCGCAGGTCGGGCCTCCGGTAGCGCTCGGCCAGGTCGCCGAGCAGCTTGCTGGTCAGCAGCGGGATGTCGTCGCGATGCTCGCGCAAGGCCGGCACATGCAGCGGCAGCACGCGCAGGCGGTAATACAGATCCTCGCGGAACTCGCCGCGCCTGACCATGGCCGAAAGGTCGCGGTGCGTGGCGGCGATGACGCGCACGTCCACGCGGCGCGGCTGGTTCTCGCCGACGCGGACGATCTCGCGTTCCTGCAGCACGCGCAAGAGCCGGATCTGGGTGGCGGGCGAGATCTCGCCGATCTCGTCGAGCAGCAGGGTGCCGCCGTTGGCCGCCTCGAAGCGGCCGAGACGCGCCGCCGTGGCGCCGGAAAACGCCCCCTTGGCGTGGCCGAAGAGTTCCGATTCCTGCAGGTTTTCCGGCAGCGCGGCGCAATGCACGGCGACGTAGGGGCCCTTGGCGCGCACTGAATTGTCGTGTAGCGCCCGCGCCACCAGTTCCTTGCCGACGCCGCTCTCGCCGGTCACCAGCGCCGTGGCCTCGCTTGCCGCGGCGCGCAGCACCTTCTGGTAAAGATCCTGCATCGCCGAACTGCGGCCGATCAGGCCGCCGAGCTGCCAGCGCTCGCGCACCTTGGCCTCGAGTTCCATTTCGCGCGAGCAGTCGCGCAGGATGATCGCGCAATACAGACCGCCGTCGTTGGGCGGCAGCAGCATGGCCCACATGCGCAGCGCGATGTCGGTGCCCTGCGGCCCCTTGAGGACGATGTCCTGGATCTTGCCGTCCGCGCCCGGCGCCGGGGTCAGCGAGCAATAGCCGCGGGTTTCGCATTCGCGCGCGCACTGCGTGCCGGCGAATAGCGTCGGGCACAGGCTGTCGATGATCACGGCCTGGTGCTGGCCGACCATGCGCAGCGCGGCCTTGTTGATTTCCAGAATCCTGCGCGCCGGATCGAGGAACAGCACGCCTTCCTCCAGGCTGTCGAGAAAGCCTTGCAACATCTTCATGGTCGGCATCGGGGATGTCCTCCTGGCTTGCCTGTCGGAATGCAATGGGTGTTCAGAATGAACGTTCAGCAGAACGTTCATGAACGGCATGAAACATATATCACATCCCCAACAAAATACGAAATATGTTTCATATCAAGCGACTGGCCAGTCTGGCATGGCGCTCGCTAACTGTTGGATGCGTATCGGGAAATTGCCCGCAAACGATAAAACAGGAGGATACGAAATGAACGTCAAAAAATGCCTTGTCCCGCTGCTGTTTGGCGGCCTGCTCGCTGCGGCGGCCCATGCCGAACCCGTGGCGACGCCGGATCCGCTGCTTGCCAGCTTCCAGCGCCTGCTCGATCACCAGCCGGCACAAAGCGCCCCGGCAGTCCCGCCCGGCCTCGGCGCGGACCCGCTGCGCAACAGCGTGAGCTTGGTGCTCTGGGAAAAGCCGGAGCGGTCCTTCCACCTCCTGGCGAAACTCGGCCCGAATCTCGGCCGCCTGCTCGCGCCGCGCCGCTGACCCAGCCGTCCCGACTGCGGCCGCCGGCCGCAGCGCCATCGGCCGCCCACCAACAAAGGAAGACATGATGCAAGAAATCGCCTGGCAGCTTTCCCTGGTACTCATGACGCTGGTCGCGTTCGGCTTCGGCTTCGTCGCCATCAACTCCGGCGTCCGCGAGGAAGACTACACGCCGCTGCAAAAGCGCGGCTACCGGATCCGCAGCAAGCTGTTCTGGACGCTGGTGGCGGTGCTCGGGCCGGCGATGATCTACACCCTGCTCGACCTGCCCTACGGCGCCAGCCGCACCGGCAACCAGGCCGGCCCGGCGCAGGTGGTCGAGGCCACCGGCCACCAGTGGCGCTGGGAACTCAGCCGCGACCGCGTCGTCAAGGACCAGCCGGTGGAGTTCCGCGTCACCAGCGCCGACATCAACCACGGCTTCGGCATCTACGACGCCGAGATGCACCTGGTGGCGCAGACCCAGGCGATGCCCGGCTACACCAACACGATCCGCCACACCTTCACCGCGGAAGGCACCTACCGCATCCTGTGCATGGAGTACTGCGGCATCGCGCACCACAACATGATGTCCGAAATCAAAGTCGGCAGCCTGTAAACGAGGAAACCAACATGGCGAATTACACCTACGAGCACACTCCCGATCGCGGGGCCACGGCCGGCGTGCTGGCCTACCTGGGCACCGCCTGCGCCGTGCTGCTGCTGATGATGCTGGTCGGCCTGCTGATGCGGCTGGAACAGGCGCAGATCATCGACCTCGGCGCCAACTGGTTCTACGAACTGATGACCCTGCACGGCGCCGGCATGGTCGGCATCGCCGGCATCGCCGGGGCCGCCGTGATGTGGCATTTCCTGCGCCAGTACGTGGATTTGTCGCCCGGCATCTTCCTCGCCAACCTGGCGCTGTTCCTGGTCGGCGTGGTGATGATCATCGGCAGCATCGTGTTCGGGCATTTCCACGCCGCCTGGACCTTCCTCTACCCGATGCCGTCCCAATCGATGGGCATGTGGAGCCAGGAAGCGGCGGCCCTGTTCATGGGCGGGCTGCTGGTGATCGGCGTCGGCTTCCTGCTGCTGCACCTCGACATCGCCCGCGCCATCGTCGCCCGCTACGGCAACTTCGCCCGTGCCCTAGGCTGGCCGCAGCTGTTCGGCCATGACGACGGCAACGCACCGCCGCCGACCGTGGTGGCGAGCACCATGGTCACCATCGTCAACATCGTCGGCCTGGTGGTCGGCGCCAGCATCCTGACCATGATGCTGTTGAACCTCTACCTGCCCGAGTTCACCATCGACGCCATGCTGGCCAAGGGCATGATCTACTTCTTCGGCCACGTCTTCATCAACGCCACGATCTACATGGCGGTGATCGCGGTGTACGAAATCCTGCCGCGCTACACCCAGCGCCCGTGGAAAGCCAACAAGGTCTTCCTCGCCTCGTGGAGCGCATCGACGCTGATGGTGATGTTCATCTTCCCGCACCACCTGCTGATGGATTTCGCCTTCCCGCAATGGATGCTGATCATGGGCCACATCATCGGCTACCTGAACACGGTGCCGATCCTGGTGGTCACCGGCTACGGCGCGCTGATGATCGTGTTCCGCTCCGGCATCCGCTGGGACATGGCCTCGCGCCTGCTCTTCCTCTCGCTGTTCGGCTGGGCCGCAGGCGCCATGCCGGCCTTTATCGACGGCACGATCACGGTCAATTACGTGATGCACAACACGCTGTGGGTGCCGGGGCATTTCCATACCTACCTGCTGCTGGGCATGGTGGCGATGGTCTTCGGCTTCATCTACTACCTCGGCAAGCCCGGGCAAAACGCGGCCGAGGGCTGGCTCGACCGCGCCGCCTTCTGGGGCTTCAGCAGCGGCGCGCTTGGCTTCACGCTGAGCTTCCTCTATGCCGGCAAGGAAAGTGTGGCGCGCCGCTATGCGGTGCACCTGCCCGAGTGGCTGCCCTACGACCGCGTCGGCTCGGTGTTCGCGGCGCTGGTGGTCGCCTCCTCGCTGCTCTTCGTGCTGCGTTTCTTCAGCCGCCTCGGCGCGGCCGGCCGCGACTACGCGCGGGCCCCGCTGGCGCAGGGCGCGGCGGCATGAAAGCGGGCAGGGCCGGCCTGGTCGCCGGCGGCCTGGTGGCCCTGCTCGGCTTCGGCGTGTTCTGGTCGGCCACCGACGGCTTCACCGCCTTCACCGCCGAAACCGCGCGCCGCGCCGAGATCCTGCGCAGCCCGCGCAGCCTGCCCGCCGTGGCATTGGAAGACCAGGACGGCCGCCGCTTCAGCCTGCAGGATTACCGGGGCAGGCTGCTCGCGGTGGAGTTCATCTACACCCGCTGCACCACGATCTGCCGCAGCCTCGGCATGGCCTTCCGCCAGGTCCGCGAGCGTTTGCCGGCGCAGGCCCTGGGGCACGAGGTGGCGCTGCTCAGCATCAGCTTCGACGCTGCGCGCGACGACCCGGCCAGCCTCAAGGCCTACGGCCAGGCCTTCGGCGCCGACGGCGCGCACTGGCGCATCGCGCGCATCCACAGCCCGGCCGAGGTCGCGCCGCTGCTGGCCGCCTTCGGCGTCGTCGTGATCCCGGACGGGATGGGCGGCTTCGAGCACAACGCCGCGATCCATCTGCTCGGCCGTGACGGCAAACTGACGCAGATCAGCGACATCGACCAGCCCGTCGAGTTCGCCGACCGCATCGCGAGCTCGCTATGAACCTGCACGCCCGCATCAGCCTCGGCGCCTGCTATCTGTTCCTCGCCACACCGGTGGCGCGCAGCGCGCTGGAAGCCGCAATGAGCACCCACATGCTGCTGCAGATTCCGCTCTTGGCAGCCGCCGGCGTGCTGCTCGCGCGCCTGCTGCCGGTAGCCCGTCAGGATGCACTGCTGACGGCCTGCGGCGGCGCGCTGCCCCTGGTCGTGCTGGCGCTGTTCGCCTCCAGCTACTGGATGCTGCCGCGCGCGCTGGATGCCGCGCTCGGCGACCCGCTGACCGAGGCCGCCAAATTCATCAGCCTGCCGCTGCTGGTCGGCCTGCCGCTGGCACTGGCCTGGCGCCAGCTCACGGCCATCGGCCGCGGCTTCGTCTGGACCAATTTCATCAGCATGCTGGCCGTACTCGGCTGGCTCTACATCGCCGCGCCGGTGCGGGTCTGCAATAACTACCTGGTCGACGAACAGGGCAGCACCGGCTGGCTCATGGTCAAGCTCGCGCTGCTGCTCTTCGCCGGCTGGCTGGGCACCCTGTTCGTCGGCGGCAATGTCGCGCCCGTCGCCGTGCCAGCGTCGAGCCGCGACGACGCGCGGCAAGCCAATCCGGCCTGAAGGAGAGACAGATGGACTACGTCGCACCGTCGCAGCTCATGGAAGAAGTCGGCGCCGCCGCCACGAAGAAGGCCGGGCTCGGCATCCAGGCCATGCTGCTCAAGGGCTTCCTCTCCGGCGCGCTGCTGGCCTATGCCACCGCCTTCGCCTTCAAGGCCGCCGACGGCTTCTCCGGCGGCGCCGCGACGCTGATCGCCGGCGCGGTGTTCCCGGTCGGCTTCGCGATGATCGTGCTGCTCGGGCTGGAGCTGGCCACCGGCAACTTCGCCGTGCTGCCGGTCGGCGTCGCTCGCGGCAAGGTCAGCTGGGAGCAGACGCTGCGCAACTGGGGCTGGGTCTATCTGGGAAATTTTCTCGGCTGCGTGTTCACCGGCTTCCTCATCGCGCTGGCCCTGACCGAGGCTTTCATGCAGGGACCGGGGCCGCTCGGCGCCAAGATCATCGCCGTCGCCGAAGCCAAAACACTCGCCTACCAGCACGCCGGCGGCAACGGCTGGCTGACCGCCTTGGTCAAGGGCGTGCTGTGCAACTGGATGGTCGCAATGGGCACCGTACTGGCGCTGAGTTCCACCGCCAGCACCGGCAAGATCGCCTCGATCTGGCTGCCGGTGTCGACCTTCTTCGCCCTCGCGCTGGAGCATTCCATCGTCAATATGTTCGTCATCCCCACCGCCATGATGCTCGGCGCCGACATCACGGTAACGCAATGGCTGGTGTGGAACCAGCTGCCGGTGACGCTGGGCAATATCGTCGGCGGCGCGGTGCTGACCGGTCTGCTGCTGCATTGCTGCAATCCGGCCGGCGCGCCGGCCCGGATCAAGCCGCAGCGCCCGGGACCGGCCGCGACAGAGGCCGCCATCAACCCCGCTGCGCTGCCTTGAAGGCCGAAAAATCCGACTTGCGGTAATGCTTCTCCGACACGAAGCGATCGAGCAACAGCGCGTCTTCGCTGGTCTTCAAGCCCCCGGATAGCCGCGCCACCTCCTTGCCCTGGGCATCGAGGAAGACCAGCACCGGCCGCAGCTTGCGCGGGTTGTAGCGTTTGACCGTGGCATGACGCGGATCGTCGTCATCCATGTCCAGCTCGACGAAATCGGCGTGCACGCCGACATAGTTCTTGATGAATCTGGCACTGACCTCGGGCCTGCGCAGCACACTCACGGTGTAGCGGCAGGTCCCTCAGTTCAGGTGATCGCCGAAGTACAGCATGACATGGCGCTCGGGCATCGCCTTCAGCTTGGCCACGGCGGCGATGTCATCCTTCACCAGCGGCACCACACCGTCGAGGCGGTCCGCCGCCGCCGGCAGGCTGAATGCGGCGGCAAGCAGAAATGTGAACAGGTAAAACAGGCGTCTCATGAAGGCTCCTTGGGTTTTATGTGGGGTGAAGCATATCGCGAGACAGTGTGCTTGCGGATTGGTTCCCGGCGCCTGCCAGCCGCGCCGCGACTTCGCCCCTTGTGTCGCCTCATCCATGCAACAGCCTGCTTTCTACTGCAGACGCTTTTGCACACAAGTCAGCACACTACCGTTGTCCGCCGATGATGCCGGCCTTATCGACATTGGCTAGTTTAGCCAGCGGCCTGGCGCGGCCCCGCAGCGAGGGGAGCCATAGGCCGGCGAACCAAGGCCGCCGACGCCGCCGGCCCGCCGGGGCGTGGCGAGCCAGATCCCCGGCTGGCGGCCGGGGTGACGGACTCATCCGTCGCGGAATGGCGAAAGTCGGCGTGCCGCCAGCGCCGACTCTTGCGACCAATACTCAGGCGTTGAAATCGATTCTTTGCGGATCGTTGAAGACCAGGAAGCGCTGGTTGCGGGCGCGGCCGATCAGGGTGACGCCGCAGCGGCGCGCGACGTCGAGGCCCATTTCGGTGGTGCCGGAGCGCG
>JACPUD010000049.1 GCA_016192435.1 Rhodocyclales bacterium
GAGATCGGGAGGGCGGGGCATTCTGCTTCGCTCATGTCCTCCGTCGGCGCCCGTTGGGCGCCTCCTCCCTCTTTACTTCGCTGCGCAGAACGCCCCACCCTCCCGATCGGGTGACGCTGGCGCTGGGTTTCGGTAGCAAGGCACAAGCGTATCCCGCCAAGGATGGCGGGTACCCGATTCCGGTAAGTAAAGGGGGAGAGTCTGGCGCAGCCAGGCTCGGAGGACATGGACGGAATCGGGTACCCGTCGTCCTTGGCGCGCACCGCGCAACGGAGCCAAAAAAATGAAAATCACCAAACAAGCCTACGCAGAAATGTTCGGCCCCACCACCGGCGACAGAATCCGTCTCGCCGACACCGAACTCTGGATCGAGGTGGAAAAGGACTACACGCTCTACGGCGAGGAAGTGAAATTCGGCGGCGGCAAGGTGATCCGCGACGGCATGGGCCAGGGCCAGAAACTGGCGAAGGATGTGGCCGACACGGTGATCACCAATGCGCTGATCGTCGATGCGGTGCAGGGCATCGTCAAGGCCGATGTCGGCCTCAAGGGCGGCATGATCCTGGCGATCGGCAAGGCCGGCAATCCGGACGTGCAGCCCGGCGTGACGATAGCCATCGGCGCCGGCACCGAGATCATCGCCGGCGAGGGCATGATCCTCACCGCCGGCGGCATCGATTCGCATATCCATTTCATTTGTCCGCAGCAGATCGAGGAGGCGCTGATGTCCGGCGTCACCACCATGCTCGGCGGCGGCACCGGCCCGGCCACCGGCACCTTCGCCACCACCTGCACGCCGGGGCCTTGGCACATCCATTCCATGCTCGCCGCGGCCGAGGCCTTCCCGATGAATCTGGGCTTTCTCGGCAAGGGCAATGCCTCGCTGCCGGGGCCGCTGGCCGAGCAGGTCGCCGCCGGCGCCATGGGCCTCAAGCTGCACGAGGACTGGGGCACCACGCCGGCCGCGCTCGACAATTGCCTCTCGGTGGCCGACGCGATGGACGTGCAGGTGGCGATCCACACCGACACGCTCAACGAATCCGGCTTCGTCGAGGCCACGCTGGCGGCCTTCAAGGGCCGCACGATCCACACCTTCCACACCGAGGGCGCCGGCGGCGGCCACGCGCCGGACATCATCAAGGCAGCCGGCCTGCCCAATGTACTGCCTTCGTCGACCAATCCGACCATGCCGTACACGGTGAATACCATCGACGAGCATCTCGACATGCTGATGGTCTGCCATCACCTCGACCCGGCGATCGCCGAGGACATCGCCTTCGCCGAGTCGCGCATCCGGCGCGAGACCATCGCCGCCGAGGACATCCTGCACGACCTCGGCGCCTTCTCGATGATGTCGTCGGATTCGCAGGCCATGGGCCGCGTCGGCGAGGTGCTGATCCGCACCTGGCAGACGGCGCACAAGATGAAGCTGCAGCGCGGCACGTTGAAGGAAGACAGCGCGCGCAACGACAACATGCGGGTCAGGCGCTACATCGCCAAGTACACCATCAACCCGGCCGTCACCCATGGCATCGGCCACGTGGTCGGCTCGATCGAGCCGGGCAAGCTGGCCGACCTGGTGCTGTGGAAGCCGGCCTTCTTCGGCGTCAAGCCGAGTTTGATCCTCAAGGGCGGCATGATCGCGGCCGCCGCGATGGGCGATCCGAATGCCTCGATCCCGACGCCGCAGCCGGTGCATTACCGGCCGATGTTCGGCAGCTTCGGCAAGGCTTTGAAGACCTCGATCACCTTCGTCTCCCAGGCCGCGCTGCAGAATCCGGCGGTGCTGGCGCTCGGGTTGAGCAAGCGCCTGGAGCCGGTGAAGAACTGCCGCCATGTGCGCAAGGCCGACATGCTGCACAACAGCGCGACGCCGGTCATCGAAGTCGATAGCGAAACCTATGCCGTGCGCGCCGACGGCGAGCTGCTGGTTTGCGAGCCGGCAAGCACGCTGCCCATGACACAGCGCTACTTCCTGTTCTGAAATGCTGCTGATCGAACAGCACGCCGCCGCCGCCGCGGTGGCGACCGAACAACTGCCGCTGCCCTTCGACTCGCGCTGCAAGAGCCGCCTGCGCGCGCGCCTGGCATCGGGCGAGGAATGCGGCCTGTTCCTTGATCGTGGCACGGTGCTGCGCGGCGGCGACAAGCTGCAGGGCAAGGATGGGCGGGTAGTCGAAGTGATCGCCGCGCCGGAACGGCTGATGCAGGCGGCGTGCGCGGACCCGCTGCAATTGGCGCGTGCCGCCTACCACCTGGGCAACCGGCACGTCGCGGTACAACTGCTGCCGGGCCGGCTGCGGCTCGCCGCCGACCATGTGCTGGGCGAGATGCTGCGCGGCCTCGGTTTGCCGGTGACGCAGATCGAGGCGCCGTTCGAGCCCGAGAGCGGTGCCTATGGTTCCCATGGCGGCCATGGCCACAGCGCCGACGGCGAGGGCCGTGGCGCAAAAATTCACGATCACTTCGGCCGCGCCCGATGAGCCTTGCCCGCCTTCTGCAACTCGCCAGCCCGGCGCTGCCGGTGGGCGCCTACACGTATTCGCAGGGGCTGGAATGGGCGGTCGAGGCCGGCACCGTGAAGGACGAGGCCGGCGCGCTGCGCTGGATCGGCGATCAGCTCGAATCGAATCTCGGTCGCTACGAGGCGCCGCTGCTGCTGCGCATGCTGGAGGCGTGGCAAGTTGGCGCCGGCGAGACGGTGCGCGAACTGGATGCGGAATATCTGGCGACGCGCGAATGCGCGGAGCTGCGCGCCGAGACGCTGCAGATGGGTTACTCGATGCAGCGCCTGCTGCACGAGCTGGGCGATTTTCCGCCACCCCTGCTCGCTGCCATCGCCGTCTCGCCAACGCCAACTCTCATGCTGGGCTGGAGCTGCGCCGCCGCGGCCTGGCAGATCGCGCCGCGTGACGCGCTCACCGCCTGGCTCTGGAGCTGGGCCGAAAACCAGACCATGGCGGCGTTGAAGGCCGTGCCGCTGGGCCAGGCCGCCGGCCAGCGCCTGCTGCAGGAAATCGGCCGCCGCCTGCCCGCCGTGGTCGAGCGCGCGCTGACGCTGGATCCGGCCGACTATTCCAACTTCGCGCCGGGCTTCGCCATCGCCTGCTGCAATCACGAAACCCAATACACGAGGATCTTCCGCTCATGAGCGTGCACCCGAACAAGCAAGCATTGCGAGTCGCAGCTTCACCCCCAGCCCCGGCCTTGCGGGTCGGCATAGGCGGCCCCGTCGGTTCCGGCAAGACGGCGCTGACCCTGGCGCTGTGCCGGGCCCTGCGCGAGCGCTACAACATCGCCGTGGTGACCAACGACATCTATACGGAAGAGGACGCCCAGTTTCTCGTACGCAACGAAGCCCTGGCGCCGGACCGCATCATCGGCGTCGAGACCGGCGGCTGCCCGCACACGGCGATCCGCGAGGACGCCTCGATCAACCTCGAAGCCGTCGATCGTCTCAACCGGCGCTTCGCCGGGCTGGACCTGATATTCATCGAGAGCGGCGGCGACAACCTCGCCGCGACCTTCAGTCCCGAGCTGTCCGACCTGACGCTGTATGTCATCGACGTCGCGGCCGGCGACAAGATTCCGCGCAAGGGCGGACCCGGCATTACCAAGTCGGACCTGCTGGTGATCAACAAGATCGACCTGGCGCCGATGGTCGGCGCCTCGCTCGAAGTCATGGAGCGCGACGCGAAAAAAATGCGCGGTGCGCGGCCCTTCGTGTTCTCCAACATGAAGAGCGGCCAGGGCCTGGCGGAAATCATCGCTTTCGTCGTCGAGCAGGGCATGCTGCCCGCGCGCTGAGTCGCGATCGGCTGCGGCCGCCACCCTTGCGGCCGAGCCGATTCTTGTAAGATGGCGGGCAGTCCTCGCGGAGTCGCGCGGCGGCCACCGGGGCGTGAATGCCGTATCCGGCAGCTTGCCGGCAAATTTCCCGAGGGATACGACGCGATGCGATCGAACTGCCACTTGTCATGAGGAACAACATGGTCAAAATCGGCCACCAGGACCGCCTGAAAGCGCTGGATACCCTGCTCAACGCCAGACGCTCGCATACCTTGTGGGTATCCGAAGTCACGCATCAGGAGGCGCCTTGCGTCATCGAGGATCACACTCGCTGCGATTTCGGCAAATGGCTGGTCGAGGCCGAGGGCGTGCTCGGCTCCGTGCAGGAATTCATCGACCTGGGCGAGCCGCACAAGCAGTTGCACGATACCTACCTGAGCCTCAAGACCGACCGGGATCACGCCTCGCGCAGCAGCAGGATCCGGGACATATCGAGGACGCTGATCGACAGGATCGATCGCCTGGAGAAGTACCTGAACCGTTCGCGCACTGACTGACCGGCTGCTTCCCCGCGCGCGGGAACCTGCCCCGAACGATTTGCGCGGGTGGCTGTCGAATCCGCTTCGGAGTGAATTCGGAGAGAAACCATGGCCTTTTTCTTCGTTCCCGCCGCCGCCGCGGCCTTCGCCATTGCCCTTCTGACTCCGACCGGCGTCGCGCTGGCCGGCGGCTCCAACTACGGCGTCCTGCCCGGCGCGCTGCCGCAGATCGGCGGGCAGGTCCGCGAATGGGCGGTGCCGACACCGAGGTTCGCGCGCGATCCGGCGCCGGGGCCGGACGGCAACATCTACATCGCCGTGATGAACGGCAACCGCATCGCCCGCTTTGAGCCGGCGCGCGAGCGTTTCACCGAGTGGCAATTGCCGGCCGGGGCGCGGCCGCACGGACTGGTCGTCGATGAGGCCGGCATCGTCTGGTACACCGGCAATGGCAACGGCAGCATAGGGCGACTCGATCCGCAAAGCGGCAAGGTGGCCGAATACCCGGTGCCCGGCGGCGGCGATCCGCATACCATCGTGCTCGATGCCGCCGGCAAGCTGTGGTTCACGGTGCAGGGCGGCCAGCGTGTCGGGCGGCTGGATCGCGCCAGCGGACGCATCGACGAATTCCCGATGAGCGGCAATCCCTACGGGCTGGCGATCGACCGCCAGGGCGTGGTCTGGGTCTGCCGTCTCGGCGCCGACGCGCTGGGCTGGATCGATCCGGCCAGTGGCAGGAGCGGCGAACTCCCGACCGGCAGGGGCTCGGCGCCGCGGCGCATCGCCGCCGGGCCGGACGGCAGCCTGTGGGTCGCCTATTACGGCAACGGCCGGCTGGCCCGGATCGATCCGCAGGCCCGGCGCGTCGTCAAGACCTGGGCGCTGCCCAAGGCCGGCGGCGAACGCCCCTATGCCGTCACCGCCGATGCCGCGGGCCGCGTCTGGGTCAACGGCATCGACAGCGACACGGTGTCGGTGTTCGATCCGGCGCGCGAAGCGTTTCGCGTCGTCGTGCTGCCCTCGCAGAACGTCGGCATCCGCAAGGCGATCATCGATGGCGGCGGACGCTACTGGTACATGGGCAGCCACAACGGCCGCCTCGGTGTGATCCAGTAATCGCGTCGGCGCCGGGTGGCGAAAACAGCCTGCCCGGTCTGGCTAATCCGGCGGCAGCAGTTGCGGGTTCCACACCAGTTCCCACAAATGCCCGTCCGGGTCCTGGAAATAGCCGGCGTAACCGCCCCAGAAGGTGTCCTGGGCGGGCTTGACGATGCGGGCGCCGGCTTGCTGCGCCTGTGCCATGACCGCATCGACCGCGGCCTTCGAGGCCAGGTTGTGGCCGAGCGAGAGCTCCGTGGCGCAGGGCGCCGTCGGCCCAATGCCGCTATCGTGGGCGAGGCTGCGGCGCGGCCACAGCGCCAGCTTGAGGCCGGCCTGCAGATCGAAGAAGGCGACCGCGCCATGTTCGAACTCGGTGCCGACGATGCCGTCGGTCCTGAGGCCGAGGCCGTCGCGGTAAAAACGCAGGGCGCGTTGCAGGTCATCGACGCCGAGGGTGATCACGCTGATGCGCGGTTTCATGGCAAATCCTTCAAATGACGCATGCAATGGGCTGCTGCAGTCTGCCGCCAGCGATCCGTCATGAGCGGCGACTATTCCGAATGCCGTTGGCCGTGTTTGTGATGGGGCTTGGCGACGGGCTTTGCGGGCTGCGGCGGCGGCGGATAGCGCATCACCACCACCGCTTCCTCCGGCTCGAACCAGAACTCGCCATGGGGAATCTCGAGGCTGCCGGTAATCAGCACGACCAGGCCGTCGGCCATGTTGATGCGGGTCACGGTCTCCCAGGCAAAGGTCGGGTGGGCGCTGGCGCCGGGGCCGTTGTAGATGTGATCGCCGACCTGCACGTCGGCCGCCGCTACGGTGATCCTGTTGGTCATGCCCCGTCTCCTTGCGCGACGGTTCCGGATCGACCCGGAACGTCAGTCGAGCATGATGCACTCTTCCCGCAAGGCTCGCCAGGGTATTGCGGATCGACCCCGCCGGTGGCCAAGAGTTGGCGCTGGCGCTACGGCGCCGAGGTCTTCAGGCCCGGCGTTCGCGCCGGCTTTCCAGCAGCGAATACACCGCCGGCACCACCACCAGCGTCAGCAGAGTCGACGAGATCATGCCGCCGATCACGGCGATCGCCAGCGGCTGCTGGGTTTCGGCGCCGGCGCCGAGCCCGAGGCCGGCCGGGGCCAGCGCCAGGATCACGGTGGCCGAGGTCATCAGCACCGGCCGCATGCGGATCGGGCAGGCATTACGCAGGGCCGCGTCGACCGCCATGCCGGCATCGCGGCGCTGGTTGGCGAGGTCGACCAGCAGGATCGAATTCTTTGCCACGAGGCCGATCAGCAGCGTCAGGCCGATCATGGAATAGATGTTCAGCGTGTGCCCGGTGGCCCACAGTGCGGCGATGCCGCCGACCACCGCCAGCGGCTGCGCCAGCATGACGATGGCCGGCTGCAGGAAGGAGTTGAACTGGCTGGCGAGCACCATGTAGAGCAGCACCAGCGCCAGGGCGAAGGTGAACACCATGTACTTCATGGTCTTGCCGAACTCTTCGGCCGAACCGATGAAGCGCACCTGGTAGCCGGCCGGCAGCATTTCCTGTCCGGCGCGGCGCACTGCCTCGACCGCCTCGCCCAATGGCGTCGATGGCGTGGCGTAGAAGGTCGCGGCGTATTGCAGGTCGAAGCGGCCGACCACGGCGGGCCCCAGGCGTTCCTCGAAGCGGGCCACCGAATCGAGGCGCACCATCTTGCCGTCGCGGCTGCGCAGGAAAATCTTCGACAGATCGGCCGGCTGGGTGAATTCGCCGGGCTTGGCCTTGACGCGGATGTCATAGCGCTGGCCGTCGCCGGGCTCGTCGTTGAACTTGGCGATGTCGATGCCGCCGGTCAGCATGTTCACCGCCAGCGCGACGTCGCTCGAGGACAGATTGGCCGCCGCGATGCGCAGGCGGTCGGGGATGAACACCAGTTGCGGCAGGTCGAGCTGGACGTCGGTATCGATGCGGCCGATGCCGGGCACGGTGGCCAGCTTCTGCTGGAATTCGCGCGAAAGGCGGCCGACCTCGTCGATGTTGTCGCCGGACAGCACGAACTGCAGGGGCTCGCCGCGCTGGCCGCCGACCACCGCGAAGGGCGCGGCGAAGGCGCGCGCACCGGGTATGGCGGCGAGTTCGCGGCGTACCGCGGCAATCACTTCATGCTGGCTGCGCGTGCGTTCCTCGCGCGGCGCCATGCGCACCACCACCGTGCCCTGGTTCACCTGGCCGGCGGTACCGAGTCCGATCAGGGCGAACTCCGTGCGTATCTCCGGATAGCGGTTGAGCACTGCTTCGACTTCGCGCAGCTTGCCGTCGGTGTAGTCGATGCTGGAACCCAGCGGCGTGCGCAGCGAAATGCGGAAGCGGCCCTCGTCCTCGTCGGGGGTGAAGGTCTTGCCGACGTTCATGAAGAAGAACACCGAGGAGCCGACCACGGCGACGGTCAGCGCGACGACGTGCCAGCGCTGGCGCAGGGCACGGTCGAGCAGGCGGATGTAGAGCCGGTCGAGGCCGCCCAGCACGCGGTCGAACAGGTGATAGATGCGGCCGTGCTGCTTTTCGACCTTGAGGTAGCGCGAGCAGAGCATCGGCGTCAGGGTCAGCGAGACGAACAGCGAGACCAGCACGCCGAAGGTGACCACCACGGCAAACGAACGGAAGAACTGGCCGATGATGCCGGAAAGGAAGATCACCGGGGCAAAGATCGAGACCAGCGACAGCGTCGCCGCGATCACCGCGAACACCACTTCCTTGCTGCCGTTGACCGCGGCGGCAACCGGCTCGGGATCGATCTCCTCGCGGTGGCGGAAGATGTTCTCCAATACCACGATGGCATCGTCGACGACGACGCCGATCAGCAGCAGCAGCGCCAGCATGGTCAGCGAATTCAGCGTGTAGCCGAAGAAGTAGATCACCGCGATGGCGCCCAGCAGCGAGACCGGAATCGCCAGCGCGACGATCAACGTCGAGCGCACCGAACGCAGGAAGAACCAGACCACCAGCGAGGCCAGCAGCGTGCCTTCGATCAGGTGCTGCTTCAGCGAGTTGACGATTTCGAGGATGAACACGGCGTCGTTGGAGACGATGCTGATCTTCATGCCCGGCGGCAGTTGCGGCTCGATTTCTTTGGCGAGCTTTTCCTTGATGCGCTCGACGATGGCGACGGTGTTGGCATTGGTCACCTTGACCACGCCCATGCCGACCGTGGTCTCGCCGTTGAAGCGCGCCAGTTGCCGGTTGTCGGTGAGGCCGTCTTCCAGCTCGGCGATGTCGGCGAGGCGGATCGGCGCGGCGTTCGGCGGACTGCCGCGATAGCCGACGACGAGGCCGCCCAGCGCGTCGAGGGTATGGAATTCGAGGTCGAGCTTGACCAGGTGCTCGGTGGTTTCGCCGACGACGAAGCCGCCGGGCAACTGCACGTGCTCGCGGGCGAAGGCATCGCTGATGTCCTGCGCCGAAACGCCCAGCGCGGCCATGCGGTCGGGCAGCAGATTGACGCGGATGGTGCGGTCGCGGCGGCCGCCGAGGCGCACTTCGCCGACGCCGTTGATGGTTTCCAGCTTCTTCTTGATGACGTTGAGTGCGTACTGGTTCAGCTGCTGCTGGGTGCGGTCGCCCTGCACCGCCATCCAGAAGATCGGCGATGCGTTGGTTTCCACCTTGGCCACGATCGGCGGATCGACGTCCCGAGGCAGCCGGCGCTGCGCCTGGTTGACCTTGGACTGCACTTCGCTGAAGGCGACATCGACGTTCTTTTCCAGGCCGAAGGTGATGTTCACCACCGAGACGCCGGGCGAGGATGTCGACTGGATGTGCTCGATGCCCGGCACGCTGTTGACCGCGCTCTCGATCAGGTTGGTGACGCTGGCATCGACGATGTCGGGGTTGGCGCCCTTCAGCGTGGTGGTGACCGAGACCACCGGAAATTCGATGTAGGGCAGGCGGTCCATGCCGATGCGGGTGAAGGCGATCACCCCGAACAGCACCAGCACGGCATTCGCCATCCACGCCAGGACGTGGCGCTTGACGGAAAGCTCGGGCAGGGTCATTTAGCGTCGGGCTTGGCGGCGTCCTTGGCGGCGGACGCGCCTGCAGTCGCCGTGCCGTTAGCCGTCGTGGGTGCCGTCTTGGCGGCTCCCTTGATGGCGACCGCCGCGCCGTTGGTGAGGAAGCCGGCGCCATCGAGCGCGATGGTTTCAGCGCCGGCCAGGCCTTCGAGAATCTCGATGCGGCCGCCGCGTTTGGCGCCGACCTTGACCGGCGTCTGCTGCGCCTTCTTCTGTCCGTCCACTTCGGCGATGACATACACCACCTTGCCGGCGGGGCGCAGCACGATGCTCTGTTCGGGCACGGTCAGCGCTTCGGCTTTGGCTGAGACAATGACGGCGGCATTGACCGTGCCGCCGCCGCGCAGGCTGCCGTCGTTGTCGACGTCGACCAGCACGTCGAGGGTGCGGCTGCCTTCGACAATGCCCGGGCGGATGTCCTTGATGCGGCTGGCGAAGACCTTGCCCGGCGCCAGCGGCGAGACCAGCCTGACCTCCTGTCCGACTTTCAGGCGCGGGCCGAAACTCTCGGCGAAGGGCAGGTGGGCGCGCAACTTGTGCGGCGCGACCAGATTGAACAGCGGATCGCCGACCTTGACATAGTCGCCGGGGGAGACGATCTGCACTTCGACGATGCCGGCGATCGGCGCCAGCACGCGGGTCTTGCCGACGACGCGGCGGCTGTTGTCGGCGCGCGCCCGCGCGGCCTCGTACTGGGCGGAAAGCGCGGCGCGCTGGGCGGCCACGTCCTCGCCGGCGTTCTTCGACAGGAAGCCCTTGTCCATCAGCATCTGCTGGCGCTCGGCGAGTTTTTCCTGCTGTTTCGCCAGCGCCTCGATGCGCCGCGCTTCGGCCTCGTCGGCCTTGTTCTGCAGCGCCACGTCGCCGGCATCGATCACCGCCAGCAGGTCGCCGGCCTTGACCGCGGCGCCGCTGCGCGCCAGCACTTGCGTGACCCGTCCCGCGACTTCGGCGCCGACCTTCGGGTCGGCCAGCACCTCGAGGGTGCCGAGGGTTTCCAAAACGACCTCGAAGTCGCCCTTGCTGGCCTGGGTCACGGTGATCAGGGAGGGCGGCGGCACCGCCTTCTTCTGCTCGGTGTTCTGGCCGCAGGCACTGAGCAGGGCCAGAGCCAGGCCGGCGAGGAGGGCATTGCGCATCAGGGCAGGACCGATTCCAGAGCGAAGAGTTCCGCGGCGTCCTCGCGGCGCCGTATCAGATGCATGACATCGCCGTCGACCATGACCTCGGCGGCGCGCGGCCGGCTGTTGTAATTCGAGGCCATGGCCATGCCGTAGGCGCCGGCCGAGAGGATGGCCAGCAGGTCGCCTTCGCGCAGCGCCAGCAGGCGGTCGTGGCCGAGGAAGTCGCCCGATTCGCAGACCGGGCCGACGATTTCGTAGAGCAGCGCTTGCGTCCGCGCCGCGCCTGTCGCCGTAGCGTCAGCGCCAACTCTTACGATCTCGTGCCAGGCGTCATAGAGGGCCGGACGCATCAGGTCGTTCATCGCCGCGTCGACCACGGCAAAGTGTTTCTCCTCGCCGTGCTTCAGCACCTCGACGCGGGTCAGCAACAGGCCCGCATTGCCGACCAGCGAGCGGCCCGGCTCGAAGATCAGCTTCTCGCGGCGTCCGGCAAGCTTCGCCAGCATCGGCGAAAGATAGTCGGCTGCCGCCGGCGCCGGCTCGTCGGCTTGGTACTGGATGCCGAGGCCGCCGCCAAGGTCGATGTGTTCGAGGGCAATGCCTGCCTCGGCGAGGCGGTCGACCAGCGCCAGCACCTTGTCCGCGGCCTCCGCCGCCGGCGCCGGATCGAGCAGTTGCGAACCGATATGGCAGTCGATGCCCTTCACCGCGATATGCGGCAGGCTCGCAGCGCGACGATACAGATCGAAGGCTGCACCGAAGGCGACACCGAACTTGGCCGTTTTGAGGCCGGTCGAGATGTAAGGGTGGGTTTTCGCATCGACGTCGGGATTCACGCGCAGCGATACCGGCGCGCGGCGGCCGACGCTGCCCGCGACCTCGCTGAGCTGGTCGAGCTCGCTGGCCGATTCGACGTTGAAGCAGTGGATGCCGGCTTCGAGCGCCGCGCGCATTTCGGCGCGCGACTTGCCGACGCCGGAAAATACGATCTTGTCTGCGCTGCCGCCGGCGGCCAATACGCGGGCCAGCTCGCCGCCGGAGACGATGTCGAAGCCGGCGCCGAGGCGGGCGAACTGGTTCAGGATGGCCAGATTGGAATTGGCCTTGACCGCGTAGCAGATCAGCGCCCGGTCGAGCAGGCCGCTTGCCTGCAGCGCATCCCGGTAGGCGGCATAGGCGGCCGTCAGCGCGGCGCGGGAATAGACGTAGCACGGCGTGCCGAAGCGCGTGGCCAGCATGTCCAACGGGACAGCCTCGACTTGGAGGCCATCCCTGCCCATCGCGGTCAGGCTCATGGCCGCGACTCTGCGGATTTGTTGCTATGATCCGACGCAGGCGGCGCCGCGGCGGCGCTTGCCTGCGGGGTCGGTTGCGGCAGGGTCAGTGGGGTTTTGGTGCCGCAGGCGGCGAGGACCGTAAGGCCAAGCAGGGCGGCGGCGAATGAAGGAGTCAGGCGCATGGCAAATAGGTGTGTCTCGACAGGCGAAGGATGGTAACACGCGATGGATGAACGGGAATTCATGGCTGCGGCCGATGCGGAACTGGCGCGCATCGAGGCCGCGCTGGAGGTGGCTGCGATGAGCGGGGTCGCCGAATTCGATTTCGAGACCAAGCCCGGCGGCATCATCGAAATCGAGTGCGAAAACGGCACCAAGATCATCGTCAATCGTCATGGCGCTGCGCGCGAAATCTGGCTGGCGGCGAAATCGGGCGGCTATCACTTCCGCCCCGAGGGCGGCAAGTGGGTCGGCACGCGCGACGCCGAGGAGTTGCTGGCGGCATTGGCGCGTACGCTGTCGGAGCAGTCCGGCGTGAGGATTGCGCTTTAATTCTTCTTGTCGCCGGGCACTGCCGTGGCGGGCTTTTCGGCGGCCGGCTTGTCAACGATGAGTTTCGGCTTGGCGTCCCTGACCGGCGCTGGTGCCTGATGGAGTTCCTGCTTCGGCGGCTCCACCTCTTCTGCCGGCGAGGGTGGCAGATACTCCTTGTAGATGAGCTCGCTGTTGGTCTTGCCGGAGGGATCCTCGGCCTTGATCGAGACGAGGCCTGGCGGCGCCTCCTGCCAGCTTTCGGGTATGCCCTTCAGGGCATGCTCCATGTAGCCGATCCAGATCGGCAGCGCCGCCGCGCCGCCGGTTTCGCCGTTGCCCATGCGCCGCGGCTGATCGAAGCCGATCCAGGCAATGCCGACCACGGTCGGTTGGTAGCCGCAGAACCAGGCATCGATATAGTCGTTGGTGGTGCCGGTCTTGCCCGCCAGGTCGCCGCGTTTGAGCACGGCGGCTGCGCGCGTGGCGGTGCCGCGGCGCACCACGTCGTGCATCATGCTGTCCATCAGCCAGGCGTTGCGGGCATCGATCGCGCGCAATGATTCGTCACCCGCCACGGCGGGCTGCAGGGCCGCCAGCACGGCGCCCTTGTCGTCGAGAATCTGGCGCACGATGTAAGGCTCGATGCGGTAGCCGCCATTGGCGAAGACCGAATAGGCGGCAAGCTGCTGCCAGGGTGTCACGGATCCGGCGCCCAGCGCCAGCGTCAGGTAGGGCGGATGCTTGTCGGCATCGAAGCCGAAACGCGTCACGTAATCCTGGGCGTAATTGGTGCCGATGGAACGCAGCAGGCGAATCGAAACCATGTTCTTGGACTTCGCCAGCGCGGTGCGCAGGGTCATCGGCCCGTCGTATTTGCCGTCATAGTTCTTCGGCTCCCAGGCCTGGGAGCCGGTCTCTTCGGCGGAGATGGAAACGGGTTCGTCGGGGATCACCGAGGCCGGCGTGTAGCCCTTTTCCAGGCCGGCGGAGTAGATGAAGGGCTTGAAACTGGAGCCGGGCTGGCGCCAGGCCTGGGTGACGTGGTTGAACTTGCTGCGATTGAAATCGAAACCGCCGATCAGTGCCCGGATCGCCCCGTCGATCGGACTGGCGGCGACGAAAGCTGCCTCGACCTCGGGCAACTGGACGATCTGCCAGCTCTTGTCGGATTTCTGCACGCGAATCACCGCCCCGCGTCGCAGCCGCTTGTTCGGCGTCGCCTTGTCGTCCAGCATGCGGGCGGCGAACTTGAGGCCGTCGCCGCTGATGCTGAGCACTTCGCCGCCGCGCAAGTAGGCGCGCACCAGCTTGGGCGTGGCCTCGAGCACGATGGCCGGTAACAGGTCGTCGCTGTCGTCGTAATCGGTCAGGAGTTCTTCCAGTTCCTCGTCGTTGTCCGCGCCGGTGTCTTTCAGCACGACGTAGGCTTCGGCGCCGCGATAGCCGTGGCGGCGGTCGTAGTCCATGACCCCGCGCCGCACCGCCAGGTAGGCGGCCTGCTGTTCGCTGCGGTCGATGGTGGTGATGACGCGCAGGCCGCGGCTGTAGACATCGTCCGGAAAGCGCTCGGCGGCAATCTGGCGCGCCATCTCGGCGACATACTGGGCGCGCACGCCGAAGTCGTTGACGTCGCGCTTGATGTGCAGGGTTTCCGCCGGCGCCGCCGCCAGCTGCGCGTCGTCGATGAAGTTGAGCTCGTGCATGCGGCGCAGGACATAGCGCTGGCGTAATTGCGCCCGCTTTGGATTGGCCACCGGATTGTAGGCCGAAGGCGCCTTGGGCAAACCGGCGAGCATGGCCGCCTCGGCGACCGTGACATCCTTCAGCGCTTTGCCGAAATAAATCTGCGCCGCGGCCGAGAAGCCGTAGGCCCGTTGTCCGAGATAGATCTGGTTGAGGTAGATCTCAAGAATCTGGTCCTTGCCCAGATTGTGCTCGATTTTGAAAGCCAGTAACATTTCGTAAAGCTTGCGCGTCAGGGTCTTTTCGCTGGAAAGGAAAAAATTGCGCGCTACCTGCATGGTGATGGTCGATGCGCCCTGACGCTTGCCGCCGCCGACGAAATTCGAATACGCAGCACGCAGCACACCCAGCGTGTCGATCCCGGGATGCTGGTAAAAGCGTTCGTCTTCGGCGGCAAGAATGGCTTGTATCATTACCGCCGGAACGTCCTTGATATGGACAAAGTCGCGCCGCTCTTCGCCGAACTCGCCGATCAAGTGTCCGTCGCTGGAGTAAACCCGCAACGGAATCTTCGGCTGATAGTCGGTCAGCACTTCCACCGAGGGAAGTTGTGGATAGGCGAGGATCAGCACGATGCCGGCAAGAGCGGCGACACTCAACACGGCGCCACCGACCAGGAGCAGGGAATACAGTATCCAGCGGGCGGGTGCGGTCAGGGCGGAAATGGGCACGAAGGGATGGAGTGATGGTGGCGGGTTGAATTATAGCTGTGGCGCTGGAGACACGTCGCGAGCAATCAACCGTGATAATTTTGCTTTACAGTCGATATAGTTGCTGCTAGCATCTGAAGTAAATTATCTGTATAGCTTGTAACGCAATATTTTTAAAGGAAAAATCCTTTGCAGATCGATGTCTCGGCACTCAAGTCGATCTTTAACCCGAAGCTGCGTCCGCTGATCGGCGTGGACATCAGTTCAACCGCGGTCAAGATGGTTGAACTGGTCGATGCCGGCAAGGGGCAGCCGCGGGTCGAGCGCTATGCGATCGAACCCCTGCCGAAGGATGCCGTGGTGGATGGCAATCTGGCGTCGCTCGATGCCGTCGCGGAAACCCTGCAGCGCTGCTGGAAACGACTCGGCACCTCGACGCGCTTCATCGCCATGGCGTTGCCGACGGCAGCGGTCATCACCAAGAAGATCACGCTGCCGGCGAATCTGCGCGAACAGGAGATGGAGGTCCAGGTCGAGTCGGAAGCCAACCAATACATTCCGTTTGCGCTGGAGGAGGTCAATCTCGACTTCCAGGTGGTCGGGCCGGCGCCGGGAAGTCCCGATGACGTCGAAGTGCTGCTGGCGGCTTCGCGCAAGGAGAAGGTCGAAGACCGGGTCGCCGCGGCCGAAGTGGCCGAGTTGAAGCCGGTGGTGATGGATGTCGAAGCCTATGCGACGCAGGCGGCCTACGAGTTGGTGACCAAGCAGTTGCCGCGCGAAGGCGCCGACCAGGTCGTGGCTCTGGTTGACGTGGGCGCCTCGGCCATGAAGATCACCGTCATGAAGGATGACCAGCAGCTCTATGCGCGCGAACAGGCCTTCGGTGGTTCGCAGCTGACCGACGAGATCATGCGCGCTTACGGCATGGGACCCGACGAAGCCGAAAATCTGAAGCGCTCCGGCACGCCGCCCGACAACTACGAAGCGGAGATCCTGCATCCCTTCATTGAAAACATGGCGCAGGAAGTCGCTCGCGCACTGCAGTTCTTTTTCACCTCGACGCCGCACAACGAAGTGCATCACATCATTCTTGCCGGCGGCTCGGCGCTGATTCCAGGCGTCGCCGAAATCGTCGGCCAGCGCACCAACGTCAACACCATTCTTGCCGATCCCTTCGCCGGTATGGCCATCGCGCCGCGCATTCGAGCCAAACAGCTGGCCGCCGATGCGCCCTCGCTGATGGTGGCTTGCGGACTGGCCCTGAGGAAGTTCGATCAATGATCCGGATCAATCTCCTTCCTCATCGCGAGGAGAAGCGCAAGGCGCGGCGCCAGCAGTTTTATGTGCTGCTCGGCCTGGTGTCGGTACTGGCGGCCCTGATCTGGTTTCTCGGTTTTTCGCTGATCAACCGGGAGATTGCCGTACAAGGCGAGAAGAATGAATTCCTCAAGCGCGAAATCGCTTCGCTGGACAAGGAAATCAGCGAAATCAACAAAATCCAGGAACAAACCAACGCATTGCTGGCCCGCAAGCGCGTGATCGAGGCATTGCAGGCCAATCGCACTGAAACCGTGCACCTGTTCAATGAGTTGGCGAAGCAGGTTCCGGAAGGCATCTACCTGCGCACGTTGACGCAAACCGGGCCGAAACTGGCGATAGCGGGCTACGCGCAATCCAACGCACGGATCACCACGCTGATGAACAACCTTGAAGAGTCGCCCCTGCTCGAACGGGCGACACTGATAGAAACCAAAGCCGAGGTCGTCGCCAATCGACGTCTCAATGCATTCAGCATTACAACCGTGATTTCGCGCCAGACCGCGGCTGCGCCGGGGAAAAAGTGATGAAGCTGCCTGCCCTGCCTGCTTCCCTGTCCTCGCTGTTCAAGCGCAAGTCGGCTGCCGAACGCCTGGCCGAAAAGCAGGCTGTCAAGGTCGAGCCGGCCGCCCCCAAGCGCCCGCTGATCGATTTCCAGCAGTTGGCCATGGATTTCAAGACCCTGGATCCCAAGGATCCGGGCTTGTGGCCTCTCGCGCCGCGCATAGTGATTCTGCTCAGCCTGTTTGCCGGCTTGCTGGCTACCGCCTGGGGCTTCGGCGCGCTCGGCTGGAGCGTCCAGCTGGAGGAACTCGAGGCACAGAAACAACAGGAAGCCACGCACAAGGAAGCCTGGCTGAAAAAGAAAAAGCAGGCCGTGAACCTGGACGAGTATCGTCGCCAACTGGCCGAAATCGACCGTTCCTTTGGCGCTTTGCTCAAGCAACTGCCGAATCGGGCCGAAATGGGCGACATGCTGGTCGATATCAACAAGGCCGCACAGGGTCGCGGCCTGGCCGTCGAACTCTTCCGGCCGGGTGGCGAGGCGCCCAAGGAGTTCTATGCCGAGGTGCCGATTACCCTCAATCTCACGGGCACCTACCACGACATTGGTGCATTCACCGGGGATATCGCCAAGCTGCCCCGCATCGTGACCCTGAATGACATCAGTTTGACCGCGAATCCCAACGCGACCCTGGCGATGAGAACCACGGCGAAGACCTTCCGCTACCTCGATGAAGCGGAGATTGCCAACCAGAAGAAAGCGGCCAAGGGAGGCAAGAAATGAAGCCTTCCGTACTTCTATTGCTGTTGCCATTGCTGCTGCTGGGTTGTGCCGCCGAGGAGCATCAGGATCTGCGGGAGTGGATGCGCGAAGAGGCCAAGGGCATGAAGGGCAAGGTGACTTCCTTGCCGGAAATAACCGCCTTCCCGGTGGTCGCCTATGAAACGGAGGCGCTAACGCCCCCCTTTTCACCGGGCAAGATCGTGACCCTGGAGGCGGCTGCCGACAAGACCGCGCCGGATCGCAGCCGCCCGCAACAACCGTTGGAAATATTTCCACTGGAAGACCTCAAGGTGGTCGGCGTAATCATGGCCGGGGCCGTGCCCTACGCCCTGATCCAGACTCCCCCGCCGAACAAGCCAAAGCATGTCCGGGTGGGTGAATACATGGGCCGCAATTTCGGCAAGATCACGGCGATTACCAGAGATAGCGTCACGGTGCTCGAATCCGTCAAGGACGCGAACGGCGCTTGGGTAGCACTTGAAAAAGTGCTCATGGTGCCGAAAGAAGGAGGACGTTGATGAACAAATTTCACGTTGCCGCACTAGCCATACTGGGCTTCTGTGTTGGCTTGTCGGGCACTTCGTTCGCTGCCGAAAACTCGATCAAGCAGATTCAGGTCAGGCGCGACGGCGATCAAGTCCTGCTCAAAGTGCAGATGGCCGCTCCACTGAAGGCCTTGCCCGGGAACTGGAGCGTGGTCGAACCGCCGCGCGTGGTGCTCGACTTTCCCGACACCGACAATCAGTCGGGGCAATCCACGCAACAAGTGGCCGAAGGGGATCTGCGCAGCCTGAACATCGTCCAGACGGAAAAGCTCACGCGACTGGTGCTGAATCTCTATCGTCCGACCAAGTTCTCGACCGAGATCGTCGGCGATGCGCTATTCATCAAACTGCAGGCGCAGAGCGTGCAGGCCAGCCAGGAGGCGGCGCCAAGCGTCTATCAGCCGGCATCGTCGCCGGCAACTGCCGCAAAGGCGGATCAGGCGGCTGACTCGGCGGCGATCCGCGACATCAATTTCCGCCGCGGCGAAGACGGCCAGGCCTCGATCACGGTGGATCTGACCGATGGCACGGTGCCGATCGACATCCGCCGGGTAGGTACTGGCATCACGGTCGAACTGCGCGACGTCGAACTCCCCGAGCGTCTGCAGAACCGCCGCGACGTCAACGACTTCGCAACGCCGGTGACGACCATTACCTCCCGCGCGATAGGCAATCTGACACGCCTCGACATCGCTGCCCGCGGACGCTGGTTCCATCAGGCGCACCTGGCCAATAACCAGTTGATCATCGAAGTCAAGCCGATCCCGGCCGATGAGGCCAACAAGCTGGTCCAGACCGGTCAACAGGGACAGAAGGTATCCATCAACTTCTTTGGCGCCGATGCCTCCATGGTCTTGCGTACCCTGGCAGACATTTCGGGCAAGAACGTACTGATCGATCCCTCCCTGAACGGCAGGACCGTCACCGCCAACCTGGACAACATTCCCTACGACCAGGCCCTGGAAATCATCATGGCCCAAGTCAATGCCGGCATGCGGGTGCGCAATGACGTGGTGCTGTTCGGCGATCGGGCGGTGCTGCAAAAGCGCGACCAGGACACTGCCGACGAACTGACACGGGCGAACGACATTGCGCCGCTGGTGGCAGAGACCTTCAAGCTGAACTATGTCAAGGCCGCCGACATCGTTGCGCTGGTGAATACCAGTTTCGCCCCTGCGGCAGCTCCAGGTGCCGCGCCCGCGGGGGCGGCACCCGCCGGCGGTGCCGCGCCGGGAGCGGCAGCACCTGCAGCGGGAGCGGCTGCGGCCGGAAACACGCAGCGAGGCATGCTCACCGCCCGCGGCGGCATTTCGATTCACGACGCCACCAACCAGGTATTCGTCCGCGACACGGCCACCGTGGTCGAAGCAATTCGCGAAATCATCCGCACGGTCGATGTTCCGCCCAAGCAGGTGCTGATCGAAGCCCGCATTGTCGAGGCATCCACCGGATTCACCAACTCCCTGGGCGTGCGCTTGCGGCTGGCCGATGCGTCGGCTTTGAGCAATGGCGGCTATCAGGTTCCCGGTACCAACACGACCCGGGCGGTATTGGGAACGACCGCGGGATTCACCAACGTCGACACCTTCGGCACCCCGGCCGTACCCGCACTGGCACGGTCGAGCACCAACGTGTTCCAGCCCAGCTATGCACTGGCAGCGGCGGCGAACATCGGCCTGATGCTGTTCAACAATGCCGGGACCAAATTGCTAGCCCTGGAATTGCAGGCCGCCGAGACCGATACGCGCAACAAGACGGTTTCCGCGCCGCGACTGGTCACGCTGAACCGCAAGGCGGCGACGATCAACAGCACCCAGCAGGTGACGATTCTGACCGGGGTTAACGCGACCACAGGCCTGCCGATCTACCAGACCTTTTCGGCGCCTCTGACCCTGGGCGTGACGCCTTCGGTCAATCCTGACAACCGCATCAGCCTCGAACTGAACATCGCCAAGAGCACCATCACCAACGCAACGACCGGCAGCCTGGACACCAACACCATCACCACCAGCGTGATTGTGGAAAACGGCGGCACCGTGGTGATCGGCGGTTTTGCGCGGGAATCCGAGATCCAGACCCAGGAGCGCGTTCCCTTCCTCGGCGACCTGCCTTACGTCGGCTTCCTGTTCAAGACCACGCAAAAGAACCAGTCGCGCAGCGAACTGCTGGTCTTCATTACACCGCGCATCATCAGCGACGCTCTGACGCAGAGATAGTCCGTCCCATCCATGCCTGAGCGGGGCCGGCCATGCCGGCCCCGGCCTTTTGCGCTGCTACAATCCGTTCGTGAGTGCGAAAAACAATATTTATCTGGTAGGCATGCCGGGCGCCGGCAAGACCACCGTCGGGCGCCATTTGGCCAGACGCATGCATCGCTCCTTCATCGATGCCGATCACGAGATCGAGGCGCGCACCGGCGTGCGGATTCCGCTGATTTTCGACATCGAAGGCGAGCAGGGTTTTCGTGACCGTGAATCGAAGGTGATCGCCGAACTCGCCGAAGAATCGAATCTGATCGTCGCCACCGGCGGCGGCGCCGTGCTGCGTGCGGAGAATCGCGCGGCGCTGAAGCGCGGCGGCATGGTGGTCTACCTTCACGCCGCACCGGCATTGCTCTTCGAGCGGACCCGGCTCGATCCGAACCGGCCGCTGCTGCAGGTCGCCGATCCGATGAAGAAGATCGAGGAATTGTTCGCCCAGCGCGACCCCCTCTACCGCGAAGTGGCTGATCTGGTGATCAACAGTCTGGGCGGCAGCATCAACCATCTGGTCAAGCAGGTCGAACGGGAGTTGATGCAGCGATGCGCCGCCTGAACGTCGCCCTGGCCGAGCGCAGCTATCCGATCCTGATCGGCGGCGGTCTGCTTTCGCGCGCCGACGAAATCCTGGCGCATCTGCGTATCCCGCGCATCGCGCTGGTCAGCAATACCACGGTGGCTCCCCTGTACCTGGAGGTCCTGGCCGCGGGGCTCGAAAAAGTTGGTGTTGGCGTTACGCCGATCATCCTGCCCGATGGCGAAGTCCACAAGACCTGGGAGTCGCTCAACCTGATCTACGACGCGCTGCTGGCCGCGCGCTGCGACCGCGGCACCACGGTGGTCGCCCTCGGCGGCGGTGTCATCGGCGATCTGGCGGGCTTTGCCGCCGCGACCTACCAGCGTGGCGTGCCCTTCATCCAGATCCCGACCACCCTGTTGTCCCAGGTGGATTCCTCGGTCGGCGGCAAGACCGGCATCAACCATCCGCGCGGCAAGAACATGGTCGGCGCCTTCTGGCAACCGAAGCTGGTGCTGGCCGATACCGATACGCTGCGCACCTTGCCGGACCGTGAACTCTCGGCCGGCATGGCGGAAGTCATCAAGTATGGCCTGATCCGCGACCTGCCCTTTCTCGGATGGCTGGAGGCCAACATGGACGGCCTGATGGCGCGCGACGGCGAACTGCTGGCGCATGCCATCGAACGTTCCTGCGCCAACAAGGCCGAGGTGGTGGCGGCCGACGAATTCGAGACGGCCAAGGACGGCGGTCGCGCGCTGCTGAACCTGGGCCATACCTTCGGCCATGCGATCGAGACCGGCATGGGCTACGGCGCATGGCTGCACGGAGAAGCCGTCGCTGCCGGCACCCTAATGGCTGCCGAACTCTCGCAGCGCCTGGGTTGGCTCGCACCTGCCGACGTCGAGCGCATCCGCGCGCTGCTGCTGCGCGCCGGTTTGCCGCTCTCGGCGCCGGATCTGGGGGCGGCGCGCTATCTCGAACTGATGTCCCACGACAAGAAGGTCATAGCCGGCAGCCTGCGCCTGATCCTGCTCAGGTCGCTGGGCGACGCGGTGACTACGGCCGACGTGCCGCAGGAGAAGATCGTCGCGGCCATCGCCGCTTGTTGTCGTGGGTGATCTGGCGCCGTACGCGGTAGACGATAGCAACAGCCACGGCCGCGGCGTCCCCGAACCACGGCCCAAGGTGCGCAGCGAGTTTCAGCGCGACCGCGACCGTATCGTGCATTCCACCGCCTTCCGGCGTCTCGAATACAAGACCCAGGTCTTCGTCAATCACGAAGGCGATCTGTTCCGCACCCGCCTGACGCACAGCATCGAAGTCGCCCAGATCGCGCGTTCGATCGCGCGCGCCCTGCACCTCAACGACGACCTGACCGAAGCCATCGCGCTGGCCCACGACCTCGGCCACACCCCCTTCGGCCATGCCGGGCAGGACGCCCTGAACGAATGCATGCGTGCGCACGGCGGCTTCGAGCACAACCTGCAAAGCCTGCGCATCGTCGATCGCCTCGAAGAGCGCTATGGTGCCTTTGACGGCCTCAACCTGATGTTCGAGACGCGCGAGGGCATCCTCAAGCACTGCTCGCCGGCGCGGGCGCGCGAACTCGGCGAACTCGGCCGGCGCTTCCTCGATAACCGCCGACCCTCGCTGGAGGCGCAGATATGCAATCTGGCCGACGAGATCGCCTACAACAACCATGACGTAGACGATGGCTTGCGTTCGGGCCTTCTGACTCTCGAGCAACTCGAACAACTGAGCCTGTTCGCCCGCCATGCCGCCGAAGCGGATGCCGAATTCCCGCAGATATCGCCGCGCCGCCGGGTGCACGAGACCATACGGCGCATGATCGATGCCCAGGTCACCGACCTGCTCGCCGAATCGGCACGGCGGATAGCGGCTGCCGCCCCCCATGGCCTGGAGGATGTCCATGCGGCGCCGGCATTGATTGCCTTCACCGAGGCGATGCAGGCCGAAAACCGCGCCTTGAAGGGTTTCTTGCACCAGCACCTGTACCAGCACTACGAGGTGCTGCGCATGACCGCCAAGGCGCGCCGCATCATTCGCGACCTGTTCGGTGCTTTTGTCGCCGATCCGCGCCTGTTGCCGCCTCAATACCAGCATATGGCCGCCACCGAGAGCGTGGTGCGCGCCACGGCCGACTACATTGCCGGCATGACCGACCGCTATTCGATGAAGGAGCATCGCCGCCTGTTCTCGGTCGGGGAACTCTAAACGGACTGCAAAGTCTGTTTGCTGCGTTGCAGCGTATTGAATTCAACCGCTTTTGGCGGTATATTTAGACCTGCGTCCGCCATGTCCGGCGGACCATACAAGGCCGGGGAGAAGCATCACCCCGGCTTTTTTGCCGACCGCCTCCGGCGTGTGCCGGCCGCATTTCCGAGGAAAGACACGATGGTCCTCCCCCAGCGCCAGGGTCTCTACGATCCGGCCAATGAGCATGACGCCTGTGGCGTCGGTTTCGTTGCGCACATCAAGAACCAGAAGAGCCACTCCATCATCGAGCAGGGGCTGCTGATTCTGGAAAATCTCGAACACCGCGGGGCAACGGGTTACGACCCCTTGCTGGGTGACGGCGCGGGCATTCTGATCCAGATTCCCGACGGCCTTTTGCGCGAGGAGATGGCGCAGCAGGGCGTCACGCTGCCGCCCGTCGGCGCCTATGGCGTCGGCATGATATTCCTGCCGCGCACTGAAGCCAGCCGGCGTTCCTGCGAGGCGGTGATCGAGCGCGCAATTCGCTACGAAGGCCAGGTGCTGCTCGGCTGGCGCGATGTTCCGGTGGACAACAGCGGGCTGGCCCAGGCGGCCAAGGATATCGAGCCCGTGGTACGCCAGGTGTTCATCGGCGCCGGCGCCGGCATCGACGATGCCGACGCGCTGGAAAGAAAGCTTTATATCCTGCGCAAGGCGATCGGCCACACCATCCAGGCGCTCAAGCTCGCCGACGGCAAGATGTTCTACGTGCCGTCGATGTCGGCGCGCACCGTGGTGTACAAGGGCATGCTGCTGGCCAACCAGGTCGGCACCTATTACTGCGACCTGCAGGACAGGCGCGCGGTTTCCGCGATGGCCCTGGCGCACCAGCGCTTTTCCACCAATACCTTCCCGACCTGGGACCTCGCCCATCCTTTCCGCATGATCGCCCACAACGGCGAGATCAATGCGCTACGCGGCAATGTCAATTGGATGCGCGCGCGCGAGCACGGCATTTCGTCGCCGGTGCTGGGCGAAGACCTGGAAAAGGTCTGGCCGCTGATCTATGACGGCCAGTCGGATTCCGCTTCCTTCGACAATGCCCTGGAACTGCTGGTGATGGGGGGCTACAGCCTGGCCCACGCCATGATGATGCTGATTCCCGAAGCCTGGGCCGGCAATCCGCTGATGGACGAGGAACGCCGCGCCTTCTATGAATACCACATGGCGCTGATGGAGCCGTGGGACGGCCCGGCCGCGGTCGCCTTCACCGACGGCCGCCAGATCGGCGCCACGCTCGACCGCAACGGCCTGCGTCCCGCGCGCTACCTGATCACCGACGACGACCTGGTGGTGATGTCTTCCGAAATCGGCGTGCTGCCGATCGCCCAGGAGCGCATCGTCAAGAAGTGGCGCCTGCAGCCGGGCAAGATGTTCCTCATCGACCTCGAGCAGGGCCGCATCATCGATGACGCCGAACTCAAGCGCACCATGTCCACGGCCAAGCCTTACCGCAAGTGGATCGAGGCTTCGCGCTATTTCGTCGACGACCTGCCCGCGGTCAAGGCACAGGAAAACCTCAAGGGTCCCTTGCTGAAGGTGCAGCAGGCTTTCGGCTACACGCAGGAAGACTTCAAGTTCATCCTCGAGCCGATGGCGACCCTCGGCGAGGAGGCCACGGGTGCGATGGGCAACGACACTTCGCTGCCGGTGCTGTCGGACCGGCCCAAGCCGCTGTTCAGCTACTTCAAGCAGTTGTTTGCCCAGGTGACCAATCCGCCGATCGATCCGATCCGCGAAGAGATCGTCATGTCGCTGATTTCCCTGGTCAGCCCCAACCCCAACCTGCTGGGCGTGGACGAAACCGAACCGACGCCGCGCCTGGAGGTGCATCAACCGGTGCTGTCGCCGGCCGACATGGCCAAGCTGAAGAACATCGACACGCTGACCAAGGGCACTTTCCGGCCCATTGTGGTCGATATCACGACTGCCGCTGCCGAGGGCTCGGCGGGCCTCGGCCGCGCCCTGTACCAGGTCTGTACCCGCGCCGAACAAGCCGTGACGGCGGGCTACAACGTGGTGATTCTTTCCGACCGCGGCGTCAACCATGAACGTGCGCCGATCCCGGCGTTGCTGGCCTGTTCCGCCGTGCACCAGCATCTGGTGAAGATCGGACTGCGCACCTCCTGCGGCCTCGTGGTCGAGACCGGCGCCGCGCGCGAGGTGCATCACTTCGCCACGCTGGCGGGTTACGGCGCGCAGGCGATCCATCCCTGGCTCGCCTTCGAGAGCATCGCCGCCATCGCGGCCCAGCTACCGAACAAGCCCACCGCCTACGATGCGCAGAAGAACTACGTCAAGGCCATCAACAAGGGTCTGATGAAGGTGATGTCGAAGATGGGCATCTCGACCTATCAGTCCTACTGCGGCGCGCAGATTTTCGAGGCGGTCGGCCTCTCCTCCGACCTGGTCAACCGCTACTTTGCCGGTACGCCGACCAAGGTCGAAGGTATCGGCCTCAAGGAAGTGGCCGAAGAGGCGTTGCGCACCCACGGCGACGCCTGGAGCGCCAACCCGCTGCTGGCCGGAATGCTCGACTGCGGCGGCGAATATGCATTCAGGGTTCGCGGCGAAGAACACATGTGGACCCCGGACGTGATCGCCAAGCTGCAGCATGCGACGCGCTCGGGCAAGACCGACACCTACAAGGAATATGCCAAGCTGGTCAACGATCAGGGCGTGCGCCACATGACCTTGCGCGGCCTGTTCGAGGTCCGGCCTGCCGCTGCGCCGATCGCCCTCGACCAGGTCGAACCGGCCAAGGAAATCGTCAAGCGCTTCGCCACCGGCGCCATGTCGCTGGGCAGCATTTCGACCGAAGCCCACACCACGCTGGCGATCGCCATGAATCGCATCGGCGGCAAGTCGAATACCGGCGAGGGCGGCGAAGACCGCATGCGCTACAAGCCCGTTGCCGCCGGCAGCACGCTGGCCAGCGTGATCGGCAAGAGCCGCATCGCGCGCGACATTCCGCTCCAGGCCGGCGACAGCCTGCGCTCGGCGATCAAGCAGGTGGCGTCCGGCCGCTTCGGCGTCACCGCCGAATACCTGGCCAACGCCGACCAGCTGCAGATCAAGATGGCACAGGGCGCCAAGCCCGGCGAGGGCGGTCAGCTGCCGGGCCACAAGGTCTCCGAATACATCGGTTTCCTGCGCCACTCGGTGCCCGGCGTGCAATTGATTTCGCCGCCGCCGCACCACGACATCTACTCGATCGAGGACTTGGCGCAGCTGATCCACGACCTGAAGAACTCCAATCCGCAGGCCAGCGTCTCGGTCAAGCTGGTGTCGGAAATCGGCGTCGGCACGGTGGCCGCCGGCGTGGTCAAGGCCAAGGCCGACCACGTGGTGATCGCCGGCCATGACGGCGGTACCGGCGCTTCGCCGATCTCCTCGATCAAGCATGCCGGCACGCCCTGGGAACTGGGCCTGGCCGAGACGCAGCAGACACTGGTGCTCAACCGCCTGCGCGGTCGCGTGCGGGTCCAGGCCGACGGCCAGATGAAGACCGGCCGCGATGTGCTGATCGGCGCCCTGCTCGGTGCCGACGAGTTCGGCTTCGCCACGGCGCCGCTGGTGGTCGAGGGCTGCGTCATGATGCGCAAGTGCCACCTCAACACCTGCCCGGTCGGCGTCGCGACGCAGGATCCGGTGCTGCGCGCGCGCTTCTCCGGCCAGCCCGAGCATGTCGTCAATTACTTCTTCTTCGTCGCCGAGGAAGTGCGCGAGTACATGGCACAGATGGGTATCCGCAAGTTCGACGAACTGATCGGCCGTTCCGACCTGCTCGACATGAAGAAAGGCGTAGACCACTGGAAAGCCAGGGGCCTCGACTTCTCGCGGATTTTCTATCGCCAGCCGACGCTGCCCGGCGTCGCCTGCTGCCATAGCGAAGTCCAGGACCACGGCCTGTCGCGGGCGCTCGACCATAGCCTGATCGCCAAGGCCATGCCGGCGCTGGAACACGGCGAAAAACTGGTGATCGAATCCGCGATCCGCAACCAGAACCGTACGGTGGGTACCCTGCTGTCGCACGAAGTGGCCAAGCGCAAGGGTCACGAGGGCCTGCCCGACAACAGCATCACGATCAAGCTCACCGGCACCGCCGGACAGAGCCTCGGCGCCTTCCTCGCGCGCGGCATCACGCTCGACCTGACCGGCGAAGCCAACGACTATGTCGGCAAGGGTCTCTCCGGCGGCCGCATCGTCGTACGTCCGCCTGAGGCTTTCCGGGGCACGCCGAGCGAGAACATCATCGTCGGCAACACGGTGCTCTACGGCGCCATCGCCGGCGAGGTTTATTTCCGCGGCGTCGCCGGCGAGCGCTTCGCCGTGCGCAATTCCGGCGCCACGGCGGTGGTTGAAGGCACCGGCGATCATGGCTGCGAATACATGACCGGCGGCACGGTGGCCGTGCTCGGCCTCACCGGGCGCAACTTCGCTGCCGGCATGTCGGGCGGCATCGCCTACGTCTATGACGAGGACGGCATGTTTGCCCGACGCTGCAACCTGGCCATGGTCGCGCTCGACCCGGTGCTGCCCGAGGCACAACAGCCCGACGACGGCATGCGGCATCGTGAACAGGCCGACGAGACGCAGCTCAGGCACATGATCGAGCAGCACGCCAAGCTGTCCGGCAGCGAGCTCGCCAAGGCGCTGCTGGCCGACTGGGCCAAGGCGCGCGCCAAGTTCGTCAAGGTCTTTCCGCATGAATATCGCCGCGCCCTGAAAGAGCTCGCGGCAACGCAACTGAAGGAAGCAGCGTGAGAAATGCATCCCCCCCGACCCCCCTGCCATGCAGGGGGGTGACTGAGGTTCAGTCGCCGCGCGTTGCGCGCCGACTTCCGTGCAATGACTTGCTGCCCTCTTGGGGCGGCCCTGCGGAGGCAGCGTAATGGGCAAGCCCACCGGATTTCTCGAATTCCAGCGCATTTCGGAAACCTACGAAAAGGCCGCGACGCGAGTTCTCCATTACCACGAGTTCATTCCGCATCTGAACGATGAGCAGGCAAAGATCCAGGGCGCGCGCTGCATGGACTGCGGCATCCCGTTCTGCAACAACGGCTGCCCGGTCAACAACCTGATTCCGGACTGGAACGACCTGGTCTACAAGGGCCGCTGGCGCGAGGCGATCGAGACCCTGCACTCGACCAACAACTTTCCGGAATTGACCAGCCGCATCTGTCCTGCTCCCTGCGAGGCGGCCTGCACGCTGAACATTCCGCAAACGCCGGTCGGCATCAAGTCGATCGAACGCGCCATCATCGACAAGGCCGGCGAGAACGGCTGGGTCGTGCCGCAACCGGCGGCGCACAAAACCGGCAAGAAGATCGCCATCGTCGGCTCCGGCCCGGCCGGACTGGCCGCGGCGCAGCAGCTGGCGCGCGTCGGCCATGCCGTCACGGTGTTCGAGAAGAACGACCGCATCGGCGGCCTGCTGCGCTACGGCATTCCCGACTTCAAGCTCGACAAGCGCCTGATCGACTGGCGCATGGCGCAGATGAAGGTGGAGGGCGTCAAGTTCGTCACCGGCACCATGGTCACCGCCGCAGCCCTGCCCAAGGGCGTGGTCAATGACGCAAAGAAGACCGTCAGTTCGGAGCAGTTGAGGAAGGATTTCGATGCCGTGATCCTCGCCGGCGGCGCCGAGAATCCGCGCGATCTGCCGGTGCCGGGACGCGAGCTCGAGGGCGTGCATTTCGCGCTCGAATTCCTGATTTCGCAGAACAAGGAAGTCTCCGGCGGCAGCAGGAACCCGATCAACGTGCACGGCAAGCATGTTGTCGTCATCGGCGGCGGCGATACCGGCTCGGACTGCGTCGGCACCTCCAACCGCCACGGCGCGGCCAGCATCACCCAGATCGAGCTGATGCCGCGTCCGCCCGAGCAGGAGAACGGCCCGCTGACCTGGCCCTACTGGCCGCTGCGCATGCGCACCTCGTCGTCGCACGACGAGGGCTGTGCGCGCGACTGGGCCATCGGCACCAAGGAATTCGTCGGCGAAAATGGCCGCCTCAAGGCCATCAAGGCCGTGCGCCTGGCCTGGGAAGGCAATAAGATGAGCGAGATTCCCGGTTCCGAATTCGAGATCCCGGCCGATTTCACCTTCCTCGCCATGGGCTTCGTCAATCCGGTGGGCGGCATACTCGATGCTTTCGGCATCGAAAAGGATGGCCGCGGCAATGCGCGCGCCAACACTGAAGGCGAGCAGGCCTACAGCACCACGGTGCCCGGCGTGTTCGCCGCCGGCGACATGCGGCGCGGCCAGTCGCTGGTGGTCTGGGCGATCCGCGAAGGCCGCCAGTGTGCACGCACTGTCGACCAGTTCCTGATGGGTTCCACTACGCTGCCCCGGTAAGCGCGCGTTGAACGTCGTCATTCTCGCCGCGGGGCAGGGCAAGCGGATGCATTCCGACCTGCCCAAGGTCTTGCATCCGCTGGCGGGAAAGGCCTTGCTGGGACATGTGATCGACACCGCGCGCGAGCTCGGTGCCGGGAACATCTGCGTCGTGTATGGTCACGGTGGCGAGCAGGTGCGTGAGTCGCTCGATGCCCCCGACCTGAGCTGGGCCAGGCAGGAACTCCAGCTCGGCACCGGCCATGCGGTGTTGCAGGCGATGCCGGCCATCGCGGCATCAACGCCAAGCGAATCTTCAACCCTGGTGCTCTACGGCGACGTGCCGCTGACGCGTGTGGCTACGCTGAAGCGCCTGATCGCAGCGGCGGGCAAGGACTCGCTGGCGCTGCTCACCGCGCACGTCGACAACCCGCAAGGCTATGGCCGCATCGTCAGAAGCGAGGGACTGGTGACGCGCATCGTCGAGGAGAAGGACGCCGACGATGCCGAAAAGGCGATCCGCGAGATCAATACCGGCATCCTGGTGGCACCCACCGCGGCGCTGGCGCACTGGCTGCCCGGCCTGGGCAATCACAACGCGCAGGGCGAGTACTACCTGACCGACATCGTCGCCCTGGCAGTCGCCGACGGCATGCCGGTGGTCACCGCGCATCCCGCCGCGGCGTGGGAAACCGAAGGTGTCAACAGCAAGCTGCAACTCGCCGCGCTGGAGCGCGTGCATCAGCGCAATGTCGCCGAGGCGCTGATGGAAGCCGGCGTGACGCTGGCCGATCCGGCGCGGATCGACGTGCGCGGCGAACTGGTCTGCGGCCGCGACGTCACGATCGACGTCAATTGCGTGTTCGAGGGCCGCGTGGTGCTGGGTGACGGCGTGCGCATCAAGGCCAACTGTGTGCTGGAAGACGCGGTGGTCGGCGCCGGCAGCATTGTCGGTCCCTTCGCCCGCCTGCGCCCCGGCACCGGACTCGGCAGCGACGTACATATCGGCAACTTCGTCGAAGTCAAGAATTCCAGCATCGCCGATCACTCCAAGGCCAATCACCTGGCCTATCTCGGCGATGCCACGATAGGCAGCCGCGTCAATGTCGGTGCCGGCACCATCACCTGCAATTACGATGGCGCCAACAAGTTCCGCACCGTGATCGAGGACGACGTCTTCATCGGCTCCGACACCCAGCTGGTGGCGCCGGTCACGGTCGGCCGCGGCGCCACGCTGGGCGCCGGCACCACGCTGACGCGCGACGCGCCGCCCGAACAGCTCACCGTGTCGCGCGCCAAACAGGTCGCCGTGCCCGGCTGGAAGCGGCCGGCCAAGATTCCGAAACCGCAGAAGAAGGACTGAACCATGTGCGGCATCGTCGCAGCCGTTGCCGCGCGCAACATCGTCCCGGTGCTGATCGAAGGCCTTACCCGGCTGGAATATCGCGGCTACGACTCGGCCGGCCTGGCCCTGCTCAAGCCGACCCTGACCCGCCTGCGCAGCGTCGGCCGCGTCGCCGAACTGGCACTGCAGGCTAACGGCCAGACGGCGCATCACGGCATCGCCCACACGCGCTGGGCCACGCACGGCGTGCCTTCCGAGCGCAATGCGCATCCGCATGTGTCGGCCGGGCTGGCGGTGGTGCACAACGGCATCATCGAGAACTACGTCGAACTCAGGCGGGAACTGCTCGCCGCCGGCTACGTCTTCACTTCGGATACCGACACCGAGGTCATCGCCCACCTGATCCAGCACACGCTGCAGTCGGCGCCCGACCTGTTCGCCGCGGTACGCCTGGCCATCGCGCGCCTGACCGGCGCCTATGCGATCGCCGTGCTGCGCGAGGGGGATGACGGCATCGTCGTCGCCCGCCACGGCGCGCCGCTGCTGCTGGGTCTCGGCACCGACGGCAACTACGCGGCGTCGGACGCCGCGGCCCTGCTGCAGGTCACGCGGCGCATGATCTATCTCGAAGACGGCGACGTCGCCGAAATCCGCGGCGATGCAGTCCGCATAGTTGGCGCTGGCGGCACGGCGGCGCGCGTGCCCGCCGATCGCCCGGTGCATGAAAGCACGCTCTCGGCCGACGACGTCGAGCTCGGCGACTACCGGCACTACATGCAGAAGGAAATCTTCGAGCAGCCGCAGGCCCTGGCCGCGACGCTGGAAATGATCGGCGGTGCGCAGACCCTGAGCCCCAACCTGTTCGGCGTCGCCGCGCCGGAAATGCTTTCCGGCGTGCGCTCGGTGCTGATCCTCGCCTGCGGCACCAGCTACCACTCCGGCCTGGTCGCGCGCTACTGGATCGAGCAATTGGCCGGCATCCCCTGCAGCGTCGAAATCGCCAGCGAATATCGTTACCGAGTTTCCGTGCCGAATCCCGAACAGCTCGTGGTGGCGATCTCCCAGTCCGGCGAGACCGCCGACACGCTGGCCTCGGTCAAGCATGCCCGGGCGCTCGGCATGGGGCGCACGCTGGCGATCTGCAACGTCCCCGAATCGGCCATCGTGCGCGAATGCGCGCTGCGTTTCCTGACCCGCGCCGGGCCCGAGATCGGCGTCGCCTCGACCAAGGCCTTCACCACCCAGCTGGCGGCGCTGTTCCTGCTCGCGGTGACGCTGGCCAAGCAGGCCGGGCGCCTGAGTGCCGAGCAGGAAGCCGAGCACCTGGCGGCTCTGCGCCACCTGCCGGTGGCGGTGCAGAAAGTGCTGGCCCTCGAACCCGAAATCAAGGCTTGGGCCGCGCGCTTCGCCGACAAGCAACACGCGCTGTTCCTCGGCCGCGGCCACCACTATCCGATCGCGCTGGAGGGCGCGCTGAAGCTCAAGGAGATCTCCTACATCCACGCCGAGGGCTATCCCGCCGGCGAGCTCAAGCACGGTCCGCTGGCGCTGGTGGACAAGGACATGCCGGTGATCAGCATCGCACCCAACGATGCCCTGCTGGAAAAGCTCAAGTCCAACCTCAAGGAAGTCGCCGCGCGCGGCGGCGAGCTCTACGTATTCGCCGATGCCGATTCCGCGGTGGATGCGGAAGACGGCGTGCATGTGCTGCGCCTGCCGGAGCACTACGGCCTGCTCTCGCCCGTGCTGCACGTGGTGCCGCTGCAACTGCTTTCCTATCACGTGGCCCTGGTCAAGGGCACCGATGTGGACAAGCCGCGCAACCTGGCAAAGAGTGTCACGGTCGAGTGAGGCGTTCGCCGGC